>CAYTVP010000242.1:0-6997 GCA_964441675.1 uncultured Solibacteraceae bacterium
TCGCGCGGGAGGCGTTCCAGCAAAAGATCACCATTTCGACTGTCGGCCTCGGTCAACAAAACGATATGTTTGAATGTCGCCTTAACCGGCAGGGTACGCCGGAAGGCTTCGCTCAGTGCCGGGGCAATCTGGGTGCCTCCATCCGGTGTCACTCCCGCCACCAGCCGTTTGATCAGAGTGCGGTCTTCCGCCTTGCGGATCGGTACCGCCCACTGGAACGAATTATCGAAAATCAGCACTCCCACTAGATCCACCGGCCGCAGATTCTCGATGACACCGATGGCAGCCAGGCGCGCCAACTCCATCTTCCGGCCTTCCATCGACGATGATTTGTCGACGATCAACACGACACAAGTGCCTTCGGGGGACCTGGGCGGAGAGAGTTTTGCGGGCATCGCACGCTCCAAAGGATCTTCCGGCGTCCCCACCTTCTTCTCGACATACACATTGCGGTCGCCACCGATGATCGCCAGTCCCCCGCCCTGCTTGACAAACAACTCGATGGCGCGTTTGGAACTGTTGGGAAGATTCTCGAGGTCCTGGTTGTTCATTACCAGAATCTGCGTGTCTGCCAGGGCCCGCTCGTCCACCGTTTGCGTTCGGGTAACATCGAACTGCGCCGCTCCGAGTGTCTTCAGCAGGTGCGCGTCGGCGGCAGCGGGATCCTGTGAAACATAGCGAAGCCTGGGACGCCGCAGACTGATTGCTTTGGCAAACCGAACTTCTCCCTGATTCTCCGCGCGCAGCACGCCGCTGAGCAGGATCGCTCCGGACACGGTAAGAGACGCCTGCGCGTGCACATGATTCTGGCCCGGTTGCAGCGAAACAGTTGAGACGCCCAACCGCTTTCCCTCCGCCAGAATCTCCAACTCGGCGAGCGCCTTTTTCGGACTGTTCACTACCAACTCGATCGGAAACTTCTCACCCGTAAATGCGGTGGACGCAACATCCACAGCTTCGAGACGGAGGCTGCCGAGGGGACGTCCGGCCATCGGATACACATCCACCGGTATCCCCAGCTCACGCGCCTGCCAGGCGGCACGCGTGACGCTGCCCATGTTTTCGCGCCCATCGGAAATCAGCACGATGCGCGGTACTGTGCTTTCCGGCAGCGCCGCGCTGGCATCGCGAATCGCGCTCTCGATATCGCTGCCGCGTCCATGTTCGCCGGCGGTGTGCAATAACTGCCAGCCGTCCACGTGCTCGCGGCTGTCGGCGGCGCGGGTGGCCCGGGCAAACGGCAGCACCTTCATCCAATGACGGCCACGCGCGTTGTCTAACCGCTCGACGATACTGGATGCCTTTTTGAGATCCTCATTCGAAACGCTGGCAGAGGTATCGACCAGAACAGCCACGCTCGCCTTTGTTTCGACCACCGACAGGCGCGGCTGGGCCAGAGCGAGAACGATACACACGAACGAGGCCACCTTGAGAATCAGCCCAGCGCGCTGACGGCGGTTCAATAACGCCGTCCGCCAAGCCCATGCGCCCCAGGCGAGCGGCAACACTGCCAACAGGATCATCCAGGGCCGGTCAAAGCTCATGATGCCTTCCTCAATGTCGCTGAGACACTGGGCGAAGCGTTCGCGCTCGCGAGGCGCCGCGCGCGCCCGTACCACATCCACTCCACCGCCAGCCCCAAGCCGCCTAGCACCGCCAGCCATTGCCACAAATCACGCGGCCCGGCAACGCCGCCCAGGGATCGCGGCACACCGGAAGCCGCCGATTCCGGCGCCTTCCAGACATTCGAGGCTATATCGGGCAACGTCAGCGAGTACACCATCTCGTTCCGGCCGTCTGCGATCCGAACCACTCCGGGCTCTCCGGCGAAAAAGCGCAGCACCTGACCGTCTACCGTGAAAGGAACCGCGCCGCCGCCATCCATCGAGGCGCGCAGTTTACTTCTCTCCGGCTCGAAATCCAACCGCGCGGCCACCGCGCCGGTCGTACCCGCATTCACTTCCCAGCGCAGGAACGTATCCGGAGCGAGCCATTTCAAAATGTTGCCGAACAAAAGAGGCGTGGCGAGTTCGTACCGTAGCGGAGACTCCATAGGATGGAATCCCAAAACCACCGCACGCTCGGATGGACGGGCGAGAATCACCGGGCCTTCCTGAATGTCGGCGATCGGAATATCGCCCGCCTGGGCAGTAAACACGGATGTACGATCCAGCCGCGCGTCCCGCGCGCGCAATCCGGCGCCCAGCGGATTGTCATTATGCCATCGGGTGAGCCGCGCGGAGTTCTTCGAGGAAGCAATGCTTACGGGCGAGCCGGTTTTCGGAGGATCGATCCAGATGGCCGCCGCGGTCCGCGGCCGCTCCACGGCCATGCGGTCCAACACCACTATGGGAGCGTCGATGTCAGGACGGTACTGGTCGGGAGCGCGATACTCCGCTTCCAGGCGCTTTGTTGAGGAAAAAACAGGTCGAAGCAGGCGCGGCTGCGAAGAGAATACGACTACGCGCAGCGGCACTTGCGAAGGAAGCTCCAGTACGGCGCGATTATCATCGGCGAAATCATCGTTTACCAGAAGCCGCGTTTCGAGAAGCCCGGCCGCGCTCAGCCGGAGATCCACGGCGAAGCTCTGCTCCGCTCGCGGGGCCAAAGTCAACCGCCTCTGTGCCACTGGCGCCTTTCCAAACAGCATCGTCACCGGCACCACCCGCGGCGCGTCTCCGTCGTTCCGGACTGTGACATATGCCTGCCACAGCTCCTCGCCACCGGGCGACCGCCGCAGCCCGATCTTCCGCAGTCCGACGTTCGTGAACTTGTCTGTTACCGGAAGAACGCGCAGATTGGGCAGCGTGGCTGCGTAGCCGGAATCTTCATCAGCGGTGCGTCCGGTTCCCGCATATACAATCTCGCCCGCGGTTTTGCCTTGAATCCGGATCGCCTGGCTCGCAAATCGCAGCGCATCTTCCAATTGCAGAGCGGAGGCAGTTGGCCTCGATTGTGTAATCGCGTCCTCCACAATCTTGTGATTCGATTCGAACGCAGTAGCCGCGGTGGGCAAAGCGTCCGCGCGAACCAGCATCACGCGATCGCCCGCGGGAACCGCGCGCAGCCACTGCCTGGCCAAAACTCGCGCGCGGTCGATCGCTTGTTGATTGCCGGTTTGCACACCCGCTACGGCAGATGTATCGAGAATCAGCACGTGATCCCGCGTGATGCTCAACGGCGATCCCCATCGAAGCTGCGCCAGCGCCAGCAGCAGGCAAAGCAGGCTCACCAGTTGAAGCAGCAACGACCAGGGCTGCCGGATGCGCCGGCGGTGCTGCATCTCACTCGGCGCTTCGGAATGCTTCCAGAACCGCAGCGTCGCCACGCGCCGCTTCTGCCGCGACCGGTCGAGCAGGTAGAGTGCCGTGACGACGCCGCTAATCCCTGCGAACAACGCCAGGAACTCGCCGACGCTCAGAAAGCTAAAAAAAGGCATCAGGCAACACCCCGCGACCGAACCATCGGCCCGAAGATGGCTTCATCCACCGGGAGCGAGATCGGCAGTCCGACATAGCGCCCGGAGTTCCGCAGTGCCAGCTTTTTCAATACCGACGAATGCTCGTCAAACGCCCTTGTATATTCCTCCCGGGCGTTCCCATCAAATGAAATCTGTAGTTCGGCGCCCGTTTCGGAATCGATCAGGTCGAGATCGCCCTGCCAGGGAGGAGTGCGATCTTCTTCCGACCAAATCTGGATGAGGGATAGCTCATGTCCGAAGTCGGCAAGGAACTGCAAAGGACGTTCGATCTCGCCATCGTCGAGAAAGTCCGAGACGACGATCACCACCCCGCGCTGTGGATATTCGGAGATAAAGGCCCGCGCGACCGCCATCATGTCCGTTGCGCCTTGACTTTCGAGCTTGGTCAGATAATCGACCACCGGCGATAACCTGTGCCGCCCCCCGCCGCTCACGAGCGGGTCGAGCAACCTGTTATGGAACGGCTGGATCTGGATCATGTCCAGCCTCACCAATCCGACATAACAAAGCGCCGCCGTCAGCTTCCGGGCATAATCGAACTTCGATCCGTCTGCTCCGGGTGTCCCCGTGGTCATCGATTGCGAGACATCCAGCAGGAGCCGCACAGGCACTCTCGGCTCGATCTGGAACATCTTCAAGAACAGTTTTTCGAGGCGCATATAGGCGCGCCAATTGACGGCCCGAAGATCGTCGCCCTGGTGAAAATGGCGGTGATCGAGAAACTCCTGCCCCGCGCCGGCGAAACGCGAGCTGTTGTGGCCGCCGACCAACCCGGGGAAAGAGCGGGACCAGCGCAGTGCCAGTCTCTCCAGCTTTTCCAGCAGCCGTCGATCGATCAGGGGCGCAACCGCCATGGCTAGTTCCCGCGCCTATCGCGCCCCGGCCGCAACACTGGAAATAATCTCGTCGAGCACGCTGTCGGGCGTTTGTCCATCAGCATGAGCATCGAAATTGAGGATGATGCGGTGGCGGAGTACCGACGCCGCTACCTCGGTAATGTCGCTGGTCGAAAGCTGGAAGCGCCCACGCATCAGCGCCAGGACGCGGCCGCATTCCACCAGAGCCTGCGCTCCACGCGGCGAGCTTCCGTACCGTATATATTTCTTCGCCGAGAGATGAGATTGCGCCGTATCCGGCTGGGTGGACATGACCATATCGATCGCAAAATCCCGCACATGCGGCGCCACCAGCACCTCGCGGCACGTCTTCCGCAGGTCGAGAATGGCCGTACGGTCCAGCTTGGTTTCTAATTCCTGCTCTTCCCTCTGGATCGTATACTCGACGATCCGGTTCAAATCCTCGCGAGAGGGATACTTCACCAGAATCTTCATCAGAAACCGGTCCAGTTGCGCCTCGGGAAGCGGGTAGGTGCCCTCCATCTCGATTGGATTTTGAGTGGCCATCACGAGAAACGGCTGCTCCAGCAAATGCGTTGTGGTGCCGCTGGTGACGGTTCGCTCCTGCATCGCCTCGAGCAGCGCCGATTGGGTCTTCGGCGTGGCTCTGTTGATTTCATCGGCCAGGACAAGGTTCGAGAAGATCGGACCGGGCTGAAAGCGCAGCGCCTTCCCACCGCGGTCGTCCGTCTCCATGACCATGCTGCCGACGATGTCGGCAGGCATCAGGTCAGGCGTAAATTGGATGCGCGAATAGCGAAGGTGCAGCACGCGCGACAAAGTACGGAGAAGTGTTGTCTTCCCCAGCCCGGGCACTCCTTCGAGCAGCACATGTCCGCCGGAGAGCAAGCAAATCAAAACTCCGTCGACCACGTCCTGCTGGCCGACGATAACTTTAGCGATTTCCTGGCGGACCTCGTTTAGGCGGTCTACCGCAACTTCAAGCGCGTGGGATGCTTCCACTTTCTTAGTTTATCAACCGCGCCTGGCAAGCCCAGGCAATTCCGCCCCACAGCCCGCCTATCCGTCCCGGAATACCATATTGCCGGGCGCTTCCCGGCGCTCCTCACACCATTCGAGATACAGCTGTCCGTAGCTGGAAATCACGTATTGCGATTCATCGAACCCGAGAAGGCGGGCCGTCTGGTCGATCCACCGGGGCGGCCCCTCGATCTCCAGGAAAGTCCCGATGGGCGTCTCATCGAGGACAACCACACCGGGGTCGCGCTGCCGCCGGTACTCCGTTCGATACTTCTCGTAGCGGAACTTCTCGCGGAATCCAAGGCGTTCGAAAATATGGCGCGCCGCGGCGAAATCCTCGACTTCCACTTCCACCTCTTCCCGGCTCTTATGACGGCCCGATTGAGCAATGCCTTTGAAAGTAAGGATCGTCTTGCCCTGCGACTCGCGGAGCCGCAACAACTTTCCTTCGCTCCGCAGGTGCGCTTCCCCGGTATCGAGGATGACGTTCGACTCGAACGACCGGGGACTGCTCACCGCGAATCCCTTGGCCGCCAGGAGCGTTGTGGCGTACTGGGCGGAATGAATGCGTATCTTGATTTCGACTTCAAACGGAGTGGCGATATAAAGATGCTACCGGATTGTCGAGCCGCAGCAGGTTGTTGATGGCGACGGTATAGAGGAGCCAGGATCACAATGTGGTTTACAATCCGAATGTCAGCGGTGTGCGCCCGTAGCTCAGCCGGATAGAGCATTTGGCTTCGAACCAAAGGGTCGGGAGTTCGAGTCTCTCCGGGCGCACCACTTACAGACAACAGGGTCCGCACTGGGGCCGCACTTACGAAACAAGACTCGCGTGGAGCCTCTGATCCTCCGTCGATGCAATGACAACTAACCATCCCGGGGCAAAAGTTTCCTGCACTTTCCAATGGGGACAAGTCGCGCCCGCCGGTTGTCCAGCACCACTCGAATCGAAATGAGTTTCCTTTTAGAAATCATTCGGGCATATGAATATTCATTCCGGACCGGAACGGATTCCTTATCGCTTCCCGCCGGAACGATTATTCATATCACTCCGGAACCGCTATTCACAGGCCCGGAACGATACTCTCGTCCGGAATACGCACGCGTCGCGATTCGCATTCGGTGAATAGGTGCCATGCGGCGGCTGGAAATCGTCGGTCGATTCCTCACACATGTATCTTGCGATTTTGGCGACTTAACTAAGAACAGCACGCGCATTGAGTTCGTATCGGACGGGCATGAACTTCCCAGATGCCAACGGAACGTAACGAAGCCGTGTTGGTCAGATCCTATGGCATTTGCCAACCATCCAGCGGGCAATTGAAGCTCTTGAAATCGATCCGGAAAATACGAATGGAGCCAGTCGCCTTTCAAGATACAGAGATGAAGCCGCCGCGTCACGAAGCTAACGCAAAGCGCTCTGACCGGCGGTTCTGTGTCAAGCTGTTTATCGTGTCGCCGGTTGACGTGAATTACGTACTGCTCGGCCGCGCTGTTCTTGATCATGCACCTGATGCTGTTATCTGCATCGATGAGAGAGGCGTTCAGTTCGAAGTAGGTCACCGCAGCTTGTGGCCAACTGGAGAAGCGTTCCGCAAGGGGAGCTTCGTGGCGGGCATCCACAGCGTAGAACTTT
>CAYTVP010000243.1:0-6958 GCA_964441675.1 uncultured Solibacteraceae bacterium
TTTTTTGATTACCCCCAAGATCACTGCGGTTGGTGGCTGGGTGCCGGAAGACCGGCTGACCAACAACGATCTCGAAAGAATAGTTGAAACAAACGACCGTTGGATTGTTGAGCGAACAGGCATCAAAGAACGCAGGATAGCTTCGAAAGACATTGCCACATCCGACATGGCGGTAGAAGCGGCCAAGGATGTGCTGAACAAGCGAGGTCTCGATGCTAGCCAGCTGGACGCGATTCTGCTGTGCACGGTTACGCCGGACATGATGTTTCCCTCCACAGCCTGCCTTGTCCAGCATCGGATCGGTGCGACGAAGGCTTGGGGGTTCGATTTAATCGCGGCTTGCTCCGGTTTTGTGTATGGCTTGACTACCGCGGCGGCCCTGGTGGGCGCCGGCATGCACAAAACGGTTCTCGTGATCGGCTCCGACACAATGTCGCGGATCATCGACTATACCGACCGCAGTACGTGCATTCTCTTCGGTGACGGTGCAGGAGCAATGCTCATCGAGGCTGGCGGCGAGAACGATCACGGATATATTGGCCACCTCAACGAGATTGACGGGTCTGGCGGCAATTATCTGAAGATGCCGGCCGGTGGCAGCCGCATCCCTGCGAGCGTGGAGAGCGTCAACGCCCGCCAGCATTTCGTGCATCAGGATGGGTCCGCCGTCTTCAAGTATGCCGTGCGGAAAATGCAGGAGACCTGTCTGGCCCTGCTCGACCGGCACAATCTCACGCCCGAGGACATCAAGCTCCTGATTCCTCACCAGGCAAACGCGCGAATCATCGCGGCAACTGCCGAGCGCCTCAATCTCCCTCCGGAACGGGTTGTTATCAACATCGACAAATACGGAAATACGACTGCCGCCACCATTCCGCTGGCAGCGCGGGACGCCCTAGATTCCGGTCGGCTGCAAAAGGGCGACCTGGTTCTCTTTGTCGCGGTAGGAGCCGGGTTTACGGTCGGCGCCAATTTGTGGCGCTGGGGATATTGACGGTTACCTTAGCGCTGCGCTGCCCCCGGGAGCGTTTGGTACTTCGGAAACTGAGGCCGCTTCAAAGGCGGCGGGGGATTTTTCTCAAGTTCTTGAAGGACAACCTCCACCGCTTTCTCAAGCTGCGGATCTCGGCCCTTCCGCCAGAGGGCGGGGTCCAGTTCCACTTCAATATCCGGCGCCACTCCGGTATTCTCGGCGATCCACCTGCTTTCGGCGGTATCCCAGACAGCCGATGAAGGCGACGAAACGAAACCGCCATCCATCAACTGAGGAGCCCCGGCACGGCCGACCAGACCGCCCCAGGTGCGTTTTCCAATCAGCTTTCCCGCGCCTGCCCGCCGGAAGTACCACGGCATCGCGTCGCCGCCCGACCCCGCGAATTCATTCACCAGCATCACCTTAGGGCCGAAGATCCCTCCTTGTGGTTGTACTTCGTCGGCGCCATCCCGAGTCGCCACACTCGACATCAGCTTTCGATTCAGTTGTTCCACGATATCGGTAGCCAATAATCCGCCGCCGTTGAATCGCTCATCGATTACGGCCGCCTGTTTGCCAACCTGGGCATAGAAATAACGATTGAAGCTGGAGAAACCGCCGAAGGCAGTATCCGGCAAGTACACATACGCCACCCGGCCATTCGTCATTTGCTCAACTTTGCGGCGATTGTCCTCGATCCATGCCAGGTTGCGCAGCCGCGTTTCGCTCGGCACCGGCACTACGGTGACATCGCGCGCGCCGGTCCCCGAAGGGTCGCTGCCAACACGCAACCGCACCTGTTTATTGGCGGTTCCCTCAAAGAAGCTGTAGACATTGTCGGACGCAGCAACATTCCTGCCATTCACTGCCAGAAGATATTCGCCTACAGCCACATTCACTCCGGGTTGTGTCAGCGGCGCGCGCAAATCCGGATTCCAGTTCTCTCCATTGAACACGCGCGCAAACCGGTATCGTCCGTTCTCGATTGCAAGATCGCATCCGAGCAGGCCGGACTGGACGCGCTTTACCTCGGGCTGCTGGCCGCCGGCGACGAACAAGTGTCCGACCACCATGTTTCCCATCATTTCTGCAAACAGGTAATTCAGGTCATTGCGCGACGCAATGTTGGCGAGGAACGGCTCGTACGTTTTCTCCGCCTTTGCTAAATCGAGCCCATGGTACCCGGGATCATAGAAGTATTCGCGTTGCACGCGCCACGCCTCGCGATACATCTGTTTCCACGATTCCCGCGGTACGTGCCGAACCTCCAGGCTGGCGGTTTGCAATTGGCCGGAAGACGCGCCCGGCGCGGGTGGCGGAGGAGGTGGGGCCGGAACGTTCCCAGGCGGTGGGGCTGGCGGCACACTCTTCAGAAACCAGTTGTCGCCCTGCCGGTACAGCATTTTCTCCCCATTCGCCGAAATCTCAAATGTTTGCACACCGGAAAGCGGCGTATCGGCTTTGCGAGAGGTCATCGTATAGCGATGTATGGTCGCGCCCTGCGGGGATCCCGGGACAGGCGCCGGAACACTGGCTGCATAGAGCACTCCAGCCTTGCCGGCCTGCAAATCGACGTAGCGCCGCGGCGGCATCGGCATTGCTATTACGCGCTGCCCGATATTCTCAAAATCGATTTTGACATCCGGAACCTTCGCGGGTGTCTTCGCGGCTTCCGGTTTCGGCGCGTCGGGTTTGGCCGGCTCTGGTTTAACCTCATCGGATTTCGCGGCAGTTTCCGGTTTCTTCTCGTTGGCTGCTTTCTCTTCATCGCTCTCGGGAGAGAACGGAGACGGCTCGTCCTTCGAAAGCACGACAGCGTACAAGCTCGCCGTTACCGATCGGGAAAAACTGCCCACGTCCGGCTGGCGCGCCGGTCCGGAGTCGGTGGAAGCCGCAAAATACAGATACTTCCCGTTCGCATCGAATACCGGGCTGGCAGCGTCGCTCAAGCCGTCGGTCACCTGGTGTACCTTGTTATCGCTCAGAGCGTAGACGTGGACTGCTCCCAGGTAATTCTCAAGACGTTTAACGTATGCCAGATAGCGTGAATCCGGCGACCAGGTGGGAGCAAAGCTGTTCGAGAGGCTCCAATAGCGCTCTTTGTCCACCTGAGTGGCCTTCCCGGAGTCGACATCGAGATACCAGATCCGCATTCGGGCGTCGATGAACGAAACCTTCTTCGAATCGGGAGACCAGCGCAACCCCCGGTAGAAGCCAGGTTCCGGCAGTGCAATCTTGCGGGCGTCGCCCTGACCGTTTTGCGCCTTCAGATGCAGCGCATACTCGTCGCTTTCATCCGAAAAATAGGCGATGGTCTTCCCATCTGGAGACCATGTCGGATTGCGCTCCATCACTCCGGGCGTCTCGGTCAGGTTGCGAGCATCGCCTTTCTCGGCGGGCACCGTCAGAATCTCACCGTTCGCCTCGAACAGGGCCCGCGCTCCGGTGGGTGAGAGCCGGGCGGAAACCAATCTTTTGGAGACATTAATACGCGATTCGCGGACCTCCGGAAGGTCGGCGTCGATAGTGATCTTGACGGGTTGCGCTTTCCGGCTCTTCAGATCGAAGAGCTCGACTTGGCCGAATCGTTCGAGCACGATCGCTCCCGGACCGGCAGACGCGGATTTGTAGTCGAGGCCGGTATTCTTTAGTTCTTCCCTTACTTGCTTCGACTTTGTGTCGTAGGAGAACAGCGTCATCGCGCCGTTGCGATCGCTCAGGAAGTACACCCTGTCGCCAACCCACATCGGACAGATATCGTTCGAATTGTCACGGGGCACCATTTCGACCGCCGAATCAGCTAGATTTGCCAGCCAGATCGGAGTCGTTCGCCCGCCGCGGTAGCGCTTCCATGCGTAAAACGCGCGCGACACCGGCACGTAGGCGAGCCGTGATCCGTCCGGTGAATAAGACGCCTCATAGCCCATCGGAAGCGGAATCTGCTCGGGAAAGCCTCCGTCAGGGGTTGTTGTATAGAGCTGGTTCACAAAGGTGTAGCTCATTCGGGGGGAAGAGAACACGATCTTCTTGCCGTCGGGAGTCCATCCCAGCGCGACATCCATGGACGGGTGCCACGTCAGACGTTTCGGGATACCGCCCATCGTGGGCACGGTGAACACATCGACATTGCCGTCGTATTCGCCGGTAAAGGCAATCACGTTCCCGTCAGGCGAGAATCGAGGGCTGCCTTCACGCCCCGGCGCGCTGGTTAGCCGCCGGGCGCTGCCGCCCGAACGCGGAACACTCCAGAGGTCACCGGCATATTCGAAAACAATTACGTTCGCATTGACCACCGGCATCTGCGGCAAAATCGGGCTGGAAAGTTCTTGTGCCGGTGCCAGGCAGGTGAAGAAAACGAGAGCGAGCAATGCAACCCACATGAAGCGTCTCCTAGGCTTTGGAGTGTATCGCAACGACCATCAATCGCAGGCGCTATTTCAGCTAGTCTGTAGGTATGAACGCCCCGTCTCTCGACGCCCTGGAGCAATGGGAAGATTTCGTCGGGTCCCGCTACCAGGAGGGACGGGCCGAGAAGGACTTCCGCGACTATTCGACTGCGACGCCGGTGGTCCGTGAGTTCTATCGTCAGAATCACGTGAATCAGACACGCGATTTTGTTCTTCAGAAAAAGGGTGAGTACGGCGCGCTGTCACGCCGCCGAATGGGAATTTGGGAGGCGCTGGATTACCTGAACACTCTCGTCGACGACTCCGATCCGGATACCGACCTCTCGCAGATCGAACATAATCTTCAAACGGCTGAAGCGATCCGCCGCGATGGGCATCCGCGCTGGATGGTTCTTACCGGGCTAATCCACGATCTCGGCAAAGTGTTGTGCCTCTACGGAGAGCCGCAGTGGGCGGTAGTGGGCGATACTTTTCCGGTCGGGTGCGCATGGTCTGAGAAGATTGTTTTCCATGAGTTCTTCCGCGATAACCCCGATAGCCGGGTCCCGGAATACCAGACGCTCCATGGCATTTATTCTCCGAATTGCGGCTTGGAGAAAATCGATATGTCCTGGGGGCACGACGAGTATTTGTATCTGGTCACGCGCGACTTTCTGCCGGAGCCCGCGCAGTACATCGTTCGCTACCACAGTTTTTATCCGCAGCATCGCGAGAACGCGTACGATCATCTGCTGAATGCCCGCAACCGGGAGATGTTCGAGTGGGTGCGCAAGTTCAACCCTTACGATCTTTACTCTAAGGGTCATGCCAAACCTGATCTTGCCGCCTTGAAACCGTACTATCAAGAGTTAGTCGCCGAGTATTTTCCGGAGACGATTTCTTGGTAGCGCGGCTGCTCGGCTTCGTATTTCTCTCCCTCACGATTTGCGCGCAGCGGCCTCGAATGGTCGTGATCGAGCCAATGCCTCCCCGGTCGGCCTTTGAGCCGCCGATGGCGGCAGGGGCGAAGTCCCTTGCTGAATCAACCGAAGCGTCTCCGAAGGACCTCCTGACGCTGGCTGAAAAGACGGATTACCGGGAGACGGCGCGGTATGCGGACTCCTTAGATCTCGCCCGCCGCATGGAAAGCCAGTCGCCTTGGATTAAGGTCGTCACTTTCGGGAAGACAGCGCGCGGAGTCGATCTGTTCGCGGTTGTCGTTTCGAAGGATGGTGCCTTCACTCCGGAAGCTGCAAAGGCTACGAATAAAGCCATCGTCCTTCTTCAAAGCTGCATCCACCCAGGCGAAGTGGACGGCAAAGAAGCTTCGGAAATGCTGATCCGCGACATTGCGATCACCAAGCGCTACGAGTCCATGCTCGACAGCGTCATCTTGGTGAACATTCCCATCTTCAATGTCGATGGACATGAACGCTTCAGCGGCTTCAATCGTGTAAATCAGGATGGCCCGAAGGAAATGGGGTTTCGGGTTACCGCTCAGCGCTTAAACCTGAATCGCGATTACATCAAGGCGGATTCTCCCGAGATGAGGGCTTGGCTGAAGCTTTTTAACGACTGGCTGCCGGATTTCTTCCTCGATAATCACGTCACGGACGGAATGGATTTTCAGTATGACGTCACCATCGATATCCCTCAGTATCAGGAAGTGTGGGAAACGGTGGGTACCTGGACTCGCGACAAGTATCTGCCGTACCTGAACGACTCGATGTCGACCGACGGCCACATTATGGGTCAGTACGGTGGCTTTGTCGACGCCGCCGATCCCGCCAAGGGCTGGACATCAGCCACCTATTCGCCGCGCTACTCAACGGGTTACGCCGCGATTCAAAACCGCCCTGGTCTGCTGGTTGAAACGCATTCGCTGAAGAGTTTCAAAACGCGCACATGGGCCCACTACGACATCATGAAACGGTCGATCGAAGCCGTGGCGCGGGACGCCGCTGGGCTGCGCCGGGCGGTACGTGATGCGGACAGGGCAGTCACCTCTCTCGCCGGTGGGGCCACAACGATGTACCTGGACGGCAAGCGGAGCCTGGAATCGGTGCCCTACACGTTTAAAGGGCTTCGCAGCGTGACAAAGGACAGTGAGATTGCCGGTGGACCCATCACCGTTTACGAGAAAGAGCCGCTAGACCTGAAAACACAGCTATTCCAGAAAACGACAACCACTGCTTCGGTCAGTGTCCCGGCCGGCTATATCGTGCCTGCCGAATGGACCGATGTGATCGATCGCCTGGCGCTGCATGGCATTCGTACTGAATCCATTCCTCGCGAGTTGGATAGTGAATTTGAAAGCTACCGTCTCTCGGCAGTGAGGTTTGCCTCCCAGCCGTACGAAGGACGCTTTACCGCTACGTTTCAATCGAATCCGGTTCGAGAAAAGCGAAAGATCCCTGCCGGCTCCGTCTACGTGCCGTTAAACCAGCGGACAGCCCGAGTGGCAATGAACCTTCTCGAACCCGATGCTCCGGACGCTCTGGTCCGCTGGGGTTTCCTCCACTCCATTTTTGAGCAAAAAGAAACATTCAGCGACTACATCATGGAGCCGATCGCCGCGGAGATGGCCAGACAGCACCCC
>CAYTVP010000244.1:0-6907 GCA_964441675.1 uncultured Solibacteraceae bacterium
CGGCTTATCTGGAAAAAAGAACTGCCGGAAGCGACAATGCCCTGCTGGTGAATTATCGCGGCAGCCGGCTTACGGCGCGCGGCGCTCGGGGAATCGTCGCGATGTACGCGCGGCTTCTCGAAGGCGACAGCTCGCTTCATCCCCACAGCTTCCGCCACGCCTTTGCGACGCACATGCTGTCCGCCGGAGCGGACCTGCGGTCCATCCAGGAGCTGTTGGGGCATTCGCAGCTTTCCACGACGCAAAAATATACCCAGGTTTCCCTAAACGATCTGGTGGCTGTTTACGATAAGGCCCACCCGAAGGCTTAGCCTGGATCGCATACTATCGGGAAAGACAGATGTTGCTTGCCGTATTACTCTCCATCGCGATCGATCCTTCGGCTATGGTGCCCATGCGTTGGCCATCCACCGATCCAAAGTCGCTGACGCTCCTTGAGAAGTCCTCGATTAATACGCTGGTCTTTACGAACGAGCCTCCGGCCCCCTTTCGCGATGCTGCGAAGGCGAAGAACCTGCAAGTTGTCCTCCTGGGCAAAGATGTGCCTGTCTTTGAGCGCGGCCGCCTGCCGCTCGACGGGAAGGCCCCGCTAATCGCCACCGCCCAGGGCGTGTGGCCTGGGATCAATATTAAAGAGGAAGAGCAGGAAGCGCTGCCGTCGGGCGCTCCGTGGATCGACACGAATTCCGGATTTCTCCGGTTTGCCCGCGCCGCTACCACGTCTGAAATCTGGCTGGCCAATCTGCCGCCTGCGCGTCAGGTGATCCCGGTGGAACGATACATTCAGGCAGTGGCCGATGCCGCGATGATTGGCGGCAAATGGGTAATTGCTCTCGATGACGACTTCGCCGCACGGCTGCTTTCCGGGGATTTCAAGGCAGGTAAAGATTGGGAGCGCTTGAACTCCGTGATCCGTTTTTATGAGGAGCACAAGGAGTGGCGCGAGCAACGGCCCGCGGGGCAGATGACGGTAGTCCAGGATGTCTCAAGCGGGGCCCTGCTGTCGGGTGGGGTGCTGGATATGGTTGCCACCAAGCACACTCCGGTCCGCCCGGTACCAATCCGTTCGCTGACAGCCAAATCGTTTGACGGCGCCCAGATGGCGGTAAACGTAGATCCGGCCTCGCTTTCGGCGGAGCAAAAAGCTGCGCTGACGCAATTTACACGGAAGGGCGGAACCGTACTGTCCGCGCCGCCCGGCTGGAAGATGCCCGAACCGCGTCCGGACCAGTTGACACTGGACAAAGAAGAGCTAGAGAAATTGGACCAGATCTGGAAAGAAATGAACTCGATGACGGGGCGTAAAAATTTGGGGGCCCGCCTGTTCAATGTCTCGAGTATGCTGTCCAACCTGACGATGTCCGCCGATGGCCGGACCGTCATGCTCCAATTGGTGAACTATACCAGCTATCCCATAGAAGACATTACAGTTCACATGCTCGGTCCCTACAAAAAGGCGACGTTCCATACACCGGAGGATCCGCCCAAAGTTTTAGAACTGTTTGAGGCAGACGAAGGTTCCGGCGCCGAAATCGCGAAGATTTCTACTGTCGGCGCAGTCGTTTTTGAGAGAGAATAAATAGATGAAACGCCGCGACTTCCTCGCATTAGCCGGGTCGGCGCCCCTCGTAGGACAGCGGGCGTTTGCGGCTAAAGAAGCTCCGACTGCCCCTGTCGCAATTGCCCGTTGCACCAGCTACAACGAAGATCTTACCGCCGTTATGGGCGGACTATTCGACAAGATCGGCGGGCTGGAGCGCCTTGTGAAGAACAAGACGGTCACAGTAAAAGTAAACCTTACCGGAAGTCCGGCTTTGCGATTGAAAGGAAAGGCCCTCGGCGTCACCCATTACACGCACCCGAAATCCATTGGGGCGATGGCCTATCTGATGCATCGCGCGGGAGCGAAACGTGTCCGGTTTGTCGAAAGCGCCTGGGGAACCGCAGGGCCGCTCGAGGAATACATGCTCGATTCCGGCTGGAACGTTCGAGCGCTGCAAAGCGCCGCACCTATCATCGAGTTTGAAAATACGAATGCTCTGGGCAAAAGCAAAGCCTATACGCGGCTGAAGTGTTCGCACGGCGGATACATTTTCCCGGCGTTCGAGCTGAATAGGGCGTACGAAGATACCGACGTCCTGGTATCGATGGCAAAGCTGAAGAATCACGCCACCTGCGGGATCACGCTTTCGATGAAAAACATGTTCGGAACGACGCCGGCGTCCATTTACGGAGACGACGCCGGCATTGACGAACCGAACGAGAGTCCCACGTCCGGCCGGGGTGCCGTCTGCCATGCCGGAAAACGCGATCCCGCGAAAGTCGCCCTCCCCGAAAAGGATTCTTCTAGCCCCCGCGATTCTTTTTACCGGATGCCGCGAATCACGGTGGATATTGTCAGCGCGCGTCCGATCGATCTTGCGTTCATCGATGGCATCGAGACCATGACCGGCGGCGAAGGCCCGTGGGTTGGGGGAGCGCTGGAGCACGTCCGTCCGGGCCTGCTGATCGCCGGAACAAACTGCGTCACCACCGACACGGTGGGCACCGCGGTCATGGGCTACGATCCGCGAGCGCCGAAAGGCCGCGCACCGTTTACGAAATGCGACAATACTCTCCTGCTGGCCGAAGACGCCGGGTTGGGAACGGCAGATCTCCGGAAAATCGAGGTCGCGGGAGTGTCGATCGCGGAAGCGCAATTCCGGTTCCCTGGCGCCTGATTTCATGCCGGAGATCTGGGCAACTCTTCGAGCAGCCTGGGACCAGCTAACCTTTATTACGGTTATCGACATCGCGATTGTCGCGTTGTTGATTTATCAGATTGTCGTTAATATTCAGGGGCGCCGCGCGGCCCAAATTCTGTTCGGCGTGCTGATTCTGCTGGGAGTTTATGTTGGTGCCGAGTTCTTCCAGTTGCAGCTTGTGAGCACGATACTCACGCTGCTTGCACCCTACACCGCGTTCGGCCTGATCGTCCTGTTCCAATCCGAGATTCGCCGCGTGCTGGCGAGAATCGGGCGGCGGCGCATACTCGGCTTCGGCGGACGGCTGGAGCGGCGGGAATCCGCTGAGGAAATTCTGCTGGCGCTGCAGTATCTGTCACAGCACCGTATCGGCGCGCTCATTGTGGTCGAACGCGATATCGGCCTGAAGACGTTCATCGAAACCGGTATTGCTCTCGACGCGCAATTAAGCCGCGATCTTCTGATTTCCGTCTTCTACCCGGGCGCTCCCCTTCATGACGGCGCAGTGATCGTGCAGGGAGAGAAGATCGCTTCGGCTGCCTGTTTTCTTCCGCTGACATTAAATCCGAATGTGATGAATACCATGGGTACGCGTCACCGGGCGGGAATCGGAATCACAGAAGAAACAGATTGCCTGGCGCTGATTGTTTCCGAAGAAACCGGGCGGCTTTCCTATGCCATTCACGGCGACCTTTACCTGGGCGCTACGCTCGAATCGATTGACGAGCAGTTGACCGGACGGCGCCGCCGGCGAACACAGGCGGAGAGGAGACTTCCGGGAGGAGCGTCAGAGGTAAGCCAGTGAAGGTTTGGTGGCTGAAGCGCGGGGTAGCGTCCGTCATCGATAATGCCCTTTGGAAGATCGTCTCCGTTGTGGGCGCGATCCTGTTGTGGTTTGCATTGGTAGATTCGCCGGAGCTGGTGACGTCGATCTTTGTTCCGATCGAATTCGCAAATATTCCCCGTTCCTTGACCATCGGCAATCAGCTGCCGGATCAGGTTCAGCTGCAAGTCCGCGGACCGCGCGACGCACTTGCAAACGATTCCTTCCGCCGTACCGCAGTGCTGCTCGATCTTTCGGCCATGAAACCCGGAGAGCGCACCTTCAATGTTCCAGATAGCGTTGTCGGACTGCCAGCGCGATTGACATTGGTCGAGGCGGTACCATTCCAGCTTCAGGTCGTCCTCGAACCCCACCTGCGGCGCGAAATTCCGGTTCGCCTGCGCCTAAAGGAGGACGCTACCACCCCTATAAAGGTACGGGTAGTACGATCGGAGATCAATCCGGCTACAATTTTGATCTCCGGACCGGAGAGCCATGTTAAAAGTGTGCCGTACGCAATGACGGACCAGTTTGACTTTGGGACAATGTTGAATGGAGATGGAAGACAGGTCTTAGAGGCCCGCCTTCAGACCTTCGTAGAGAATCCACGCGTCCGGATCGATTCCGTATCCCTGGTGAATGTGAAAGTTGTAGTCGAACGCATTCCGGACTGACGCGGTGAAGCAGTAAGTGGAGGTACAAGCTCGATGGCGGCAACGCCTACTACTCAAATCCGTCAACTTTTTGGCACGGACGGCATGCGGGGCGTGGCAGGGCAGTTTCCCCTGGATCCACAAACCGTTTTCGCTTTTGGCCGCGCGCTCGGCAAGTGGGCTCAACGCCACGCCGTAGACGATGCACCCGCCCAGGTGCTGATCGGCATGGATACCCGCGAATCAGGACCATGGCTCGTACAGTTCTTGGCTGGGGGCCTGGCGGCAGAAGGTGTCGTCAGCCGGTTTGCCGGACTGATTACTACTCCCGGAGTTGCGTGGCTAACCCGCACCGGACCTTTCGCGGCGGGTGTCATGATTTCGGCATCGCACAATCCCTTCCAGGACAATGGCCTGAAGGCGTTCGACCATTCGGGATTCAAACTTCCTGATTCAACGGAGCTTGAGTTAGAAAAGGAAATCTTTTCCTTGCTCGAAGCAGGTGTCGAACCTGTGCGTATCGAGGTAGTGGAAGATCCCGGCTTTGATGGGAAGTATGCCGCTTTTCTGGCTTCGACATTTCCGCACCGGCTGGACGGTAAAACTATCGTCATCGACTGTGCCAACGGCGCCAGCGTCAATCTTGCGCCGCAGCTATTCGAATCTCTCGGCGCCCGCTTGATTGCGATCGGCTGCGATCCCGACGGCCGGAACATCAATGAAAATTGCGGAGCGCTTCACATCGATGCCCTTCGAGATCGAGTTTTGGCGGAAGGCGCCGACTGTGGATTTGCATTCGACGGCGACGCGGATCGCTGCATTGTCGTGTCGAATTCCGGACGGACCGTCGATGGCGACGCGGTGCTGCTGATCTGCGCACGTCACTTGAAGAATGCCGGGCAGTTTGGCGATGCGGTGGTCGCCACCGTCATGTCGAACCTGGGATTCGAGAAGGCCCTGGAGCGTGACGGCATCCGCCTGATCCGGACCCCGGTGGGCGACAAATACGTTCTCGAAGAAATGGTTCGCGGCAACATCTCGATCGGCGGGGAGCAATCCGGCCACGTAATCTTCCGCGAATTCGCGACGACCGGTGATGGCATGCTGACGGCTTTGCGTGTACTCGAAGCATCAGTGGCAGCCGGGCGTACGCTCGATGCCCTGATTTCAGACCTCGAGATTTATCCGCAGCAACTGGTAAATCTGAAGGTGCGAGAGAAAACTCCTATCGAGCAGTTGCCCGTTGTTTCTGCCGAAATTCAGGCGGCGGAGGCGGATTTCAACAACTCCGGCCGCGTCCTCGTCCGATATTCCGGTACCGAATCGAAGATCCGGGTAATGGTGGAAGGAGCCGATGCCGGACAGGTCGACTTCTGGGTGCGGCGGATCACCGATGCGATCCGGAGCGAGTTAACATAACGGGGATGCGTCTCGTCTTCAGCGCCGTTCTTCTCCTTCTGCCTCTGGCGGCTCAGCAATCGTCGAAGCCTAAGCTTCCCGGCGAAGACTGGGTTCAACTATTTAACGGTAAGGATCTTACCGGATGGAAGGAAATCGGTAAGGAAAAATGGGTCGTCGAGAACGGCGCCCTGCACGGAATTGCCGTCACCAAAGAATACGGCTACCTGCAAACCGAAAAAAGCTACAAAGACTTTCAGATGGCCATTCGCTTCAAATGCGAGGGCTCAGGAAATTCCGGTGTGTTCTTTCACACCGCCTTTAAACCCGGCACTCCAACGATTACACAGGGGCTTCAGTTCGAAGTAGACTGCAAAATCGGCCAACACACTGGAGGAATCTATGGTGATGGACGTCAATGGATCGTTTGGCCCGCGCCGGAGAACGAGTTGGTGGTCCGTCACGGAGAGTGGAACGAGTACCTTCTGAAAGTCGAAGGCAACCGGTATACGTCACGCCTCAACGGAGTGCTGATGGTGGATTTCACCGATCCCAGTCCCAAATCCTTCGACGGCCCGATCGCCTTGCAGCTGCATTCCGGCGGCGACGGCAATATGTGGTTCAAAGACATCTGGATTCGCGATTTGTCCAAACGATAACGGCCGGCCGTGACTTCCGGGCCCACGGTTTTCTACTGCGATCACCACATCATCCCGCTGCCGGAGGGGCACAAGTTTCCGATCCGTAAGTATCGCCTGCTGCGAGAATGTCTTGAAGCATCGGGACAGTTCAATTTACAGCCCGCGCCGATGGCGGCGCTGGAATCGATTACTGCCGCCCATGACACCGCATATGCCCAGGCATTCCTCTCGGGAACACTTCCGGCCGCGGCGATCCGGCGGATCGGATTTCCCTGGTCGCCGGGATTGGTTGCGCGAACACTGGCAAGCGTCGGCAGCACGCTAACGGCGTCACGGCTCGCGCTGGAACACGGATGGTCCGGCGGGCTCGCCGGCGGAACACATCATGCGTTTCGCGCAGAAGGATCTGGTTTTTGCGTCTTCAATGACATCGCAATTGCAATTCAAGTATTGAGGCGGGAAGGCGCCGTCCTTCGCGCCGCAGTCCTCGATCTGGATGTTCACCAGGGCGATGGAACCGCGGCGATGTTCGCGGACGATCCGGGCGTGCTGACCATCTCGCTACATGGCCGCAACAATTTTCCGTTCCGCAAGCAGCAATCGAAGATCGACGTGGAGTTCGAAGACGGCACTGGGGATGAGGAGTAT
>CAYTVP010000245.1:0-6905 GCA_964441675.1 uncultured Solibacteraceae bacterium
CATCCTGACGCATATTCCGATCGCCACCACAATGGTTCAGTTCTTTCTCGAACCGGGAAAACCGACAAGCTCGTTCACCGTGACGAATTCCAAGGCTTTGCTGGAGCTCCTTGCGGGCTATAACGTGAAAGCTGTTCTGCAGGGTCATACTCATGTGCGTGAAGTCGTGAATTATAAGGGCTGCCAATACATAACGTCAGGGGCGGTTTGCGGCAATTGGTGGAAGGGCGAGCGGCTGGGGCACCCCGAGGGGTTTGCTTTGCTGTCGGTTAAAGGCGATTCAATTTCCTGGGAATATCGCACTTACGGATGGAAGGCGCAGGCTTAATTTTTACGCTACGGTATGATGGCCAGCGTGAAATGGATCGGTCTTGCCCTCATTCCGGCTTTTGCCTTCGGCGGAGATTCTGACTTCAACGGCCGCTGGAACCTGACCACCAGCAGCGATACCCGCGCGCGTGCGTGGTGGCTCGAAGTGACCGGCGCGGGGACCCGGAATCTCAAGGGCCGATTCGTCGGCGCGCCCGGCGGGCAGATGGACGAGATCCCGGAGATCCGGATCGATCGCGGACAGCTGGAGTTTGTTTTTGAACGCAATTATGGTCCGCGGGGCGCGCAGCCGGCCAAGCGCAGAGGCGTGTACCGGGCCCGGCTCGACGGCCAGAAACTGGTCGGAACATTCTCGGTTGACGGCACGCCGCGCGGGCAGTTTACCGGCGTACGTGCTCCCGAAATCCGCGACAAAGATGACGGTTCCTGGAAGCCGGGGAAGCCCGCGGAATTGTTCAACGGAAAGGATCTCAGCGGTTGGACGCTGCCCGGCGGCGGAGCCGTCGAGGGATGGAGTGTCGAAGGCGGCCTGTTGACGAACTCCGAAAGCGCGCCCGATGTCGTCAGTGTCCCCAAGTTTTGGAACTTTGAGCTCCACGCCGAGTTCCGCATCGGCCCGAAATCGAATTCGGGGATCGGCCTTCGCGATCGATACGAAGTCCAGATCTACGACACGCACGGTAAGCCTCCGGACACGCATTCCATGGGCTCGGTGTACTCGCGGTATGCGCCTACGATTGATGCTGCAAATCCCGCGGGCGAATGGCAGACCATGGACATTCGTCTGGTGGGCCGCACCGTTACCGTCAAGCTAAATGGCAAAACGGTGGTCGACCACAAGGAAATCGAAGGACTCACGGCGATGGCCCACAATCCGCATGAAGCCGAGCCCGGTCCGCTCTCGCTGCAAGGAGATCATGGGAAGGTGGAATTCCGGAAGTTGACCGTTACGCCTCTGGTCCGCTGAATTGGCGACTCTTGCAGCAGTCGCGTTTGGTAGCGCAATCGGTGGAGTGTTGCGCTATGCCCTCTCGGTGGCATTCGCCAGCCGTGCGCCGTTGCCGACGCTAGTCATCAACGTGGTCGGCAGTCTGATGATCGGCATCCTTGCCGCCGCAACGGGTCCTCAGGGACATTATCCGCTTCCGGCGAGCATGCGAGCTCTGTTGATCCCCGGTCTCTGCGGTGGCTTTACCACTTTCTCCACCTTCAGCATGGACGCGTTGATGCTATGGGAGTCGTCGCCTGCCAAAGCGGCACTCTATGTTGGTGCATCGGTAATATTCTCCCTTTCCGCCGTCTGGGCGGGAGCCACGCTGGCTTCCCGCCGGTAAGCGTGAGTCCACCGACGCGGTACCATTAGGCCATGAACGGCGACGCGCTGGATCGTCTGATCGAACAGGCGCGCCGCCGCTTTGTTTTCAACCTCATTCTCGATCAGGCAGCCTTGGCGATAGCGATCGCATTGGGTGCGATCGCACTATTATTGCTAGCCGGAACGCAGATTCTGAACTGGGCCTGGCCCGTGATAATTTTCAGTGCAGCAGTGGTATTCGGTCTTTGGCGGGTTCGGTCCCGGGCTCCGGACGCCTACACTGTAGCGCAACGATTGGACCACCAAGCGCGTCTGCACGACTCGCTGTCGACCGCATGGCATTTTCGCAACACATCGATCGACGTGTTTTCCGAAGAGGTCAAGCGCGCCCAGCATGCGGATGCGGAACGGCAGGCCGCGGCTTTAGATGCCGCTCTAACCGTTCCCTACCGGTTCCCGAAGAGCCTGCGATTCTGCCTGCCAGGCCTTATCGCAGTAATCGCATTGTTCGGACTCCGCTACGGTGTCCAGCGATCGCTCGACCTACGGCAGCCGCTGGTCACATTCGATTCGAATGTGATTGGCGAGTCCGGTATCGAACAGGTAGCCAAGCGAGGCAAGGCACCCAAGGGCCCGGAAGAACATACACAGTCCATCTCGGTTGAACCGGCCGAGCACCAACCGGAACAAGGCCTGGATCCGGCGCCCGACTCGGCGCTCGGAGTGGTGGATGTTCCCGATGTGAATAACGAGAACGCCGAGACTTCCAGCCGGTCTACGGACGAGAAGGGTCCCGGTGCGGGTGACGCTTCCGAAAAAGGCGAGACGGCCGGCGAGGGTGAAGGCGAAAGCTCAGACAAAACGCCTGGAAACGAAGGCGATAAGAGCGCTATAGGCGATGGCAAGAACGCCCAGAGTGCGCAAAATCAGCAGCCCGCGCAGCAAGGCGAGAACTCATCGCTGATGAACAAGATGCGCGATGCTCTGGCGAACATGATGGCGAAGATGAATCAGCAGAATCGCCAATCCGGCGAGCAATCGCAACAATCCCAGGACGCAAAGCAGTCGCAGGCATCCGGAAACTCCCGGCAACCGCAGTCCAAGCAAGGGATGCAGGCCAAGGGTCAGCAAGCGGGCGAGCAACAATCGGCTGCCGATCAGCAGGGGCAGGATATGCAGGAGTCCGATCCCTCGCAATCCTCGCAGGGCAAGCCCGGGGAACGGAATTCGCAGCAGGCATCCAGCCAGCAGAATCAGTCCGGGATGGGCAAGCAGGATGGCGACAAAGACACTAAGTTGGCCGAGCAGTTAGACGCGATGGGGAAGATCAGCGAGATTATCGGAAAGCGCAACGCGAACCTGCAGGGCGAGATCATGGTAGAGGTCAATTCGTCCCGCCAGAGTCTGCGGACTCAATACACCGATCGAAACGCCAGCCATACGGACGCGGGCGGCGAGATCTATCGCGATGAGGTGCCCTTGATGTTCCAGAACTACGTTCAGCAGTATTTCGATGAAGTTCGCAAGCAGCCGGAGGCGCCCCGCACGCGCGCTGTCAAACCTTCGACGTCGCGGCCATCCGCAACAGCCGCGGAAGCGCCTTAGATTCTCACTTCGTTTTTAGGACTACTTTTCCGCTCGAATCCACGCTGGCGTCCGTCACTGCCTTGCCGGCTGTTTCGGCAAGGTGGATCACATACCAGGTACCGATCGTTTCGTGCGATTCGATCCAGCGATACGTGGGGGTGTCGAACATCGTGCCGCGCTCGATCGCTTTCTTCAAGCCTTCAGCATAGGGGCTGGAGCCGAACTCAATACCGCGCGCGGTCGTCTTACCAGCCCAGGGGATGCTGGTGTTTCTCTGATTCTCCATCCAGTCGCCTACCCATTTATGCTCGGCGGTTGGAAAAACATAAACCACGCTGAGCGGAACATCGGCATTCGAGAGCGCAAAGAATTGCTGGTCGCGCTTCGGATCGAGAAGAAGGGCGGTGTAGCTGCCCGTCTTCGGCTCAGCCGGCATCACGCGGTCTGTGAGCGCTGCGCCCTCTGTGCCCGATTTCACAGCCGATAAACGCAGGATCGACTTTCCCGGCGCGATAAAGGGCGGCCCGAAAGTGGCATGCTGCATCCACATAAAGGGGCGGTCGTACGCCCGGCTATTTGTTGCCCATTCTTCCACCTTGATCGTTGGCGAATCTTTGTACATGGTAATCCGCCGCCGTATCCGGAATTGGCTGAGAGGAAGGTTCGCCTCCGTTTCGAGAGTGATGGACTGCGAGTCGGATTGCTCGCCGCGTTTTGTCCATCTGACCAGCGCAGCCTCTCCATGATTGCCCAGCCCGGCTCTACCCTCTGCCGCTGAAGACGGCGGCCCATAGATGGGAAAACAGAGATAGTTGCCTAGATAGCCGGAGTGCAGCCAACGGTGGGCATCGCTGCCGTAAAGCGCATTGTGCTTGCTGTCGTCGTAGGTATCGGGATCAATCGTCGGATAGTGCGGCACGCGCATCGGGTTGATGTCGCGCTTTCCATCGCCGGTAGTCAGGCGAATCTCGCCCAGAAATCCTCCACCGGCTACCATCGAAACTCGCATCTTGCCGTTCGTCAGAACGTAGGCGTCGCGCCCCGCGAATTTCTCTTCGGTGATCTTCAATGATTGCGCCGAAACAGCTATGCTGCCAAGGGCCGTGAGGCACGCGAGAAGGATCTTCATGCCAGGATGTCCTTCACTACTTCTCCATGGACGTCGGTAAGCCGCATATCGCGTCCACTATACCGGAACGTCAGACGCTTATGGTCGACACCCAGCAGGTAAAGCATTGTGGCGTGCAGATCGTGCACATGAACCGGGTTCTCCGTAGCGAAATAACCAAAATCGTCGGTTGCGCCGTAGGTCATGCCGCCCTTCACGCCGCCTCCTGCCAGCCACATCGTATATCCGAACGGATTGTGGTCCCGGCCGGTTGAGCCCTGGGATTGCGGAGTCCTGCCGAATTCCCCGCCCCAAATCACCAGCGTTTCGCCGAGCAGCCCGCGGCTCTTCAGGTCCTTCAGCAGTCCGGCGATGGGCTTATCCGTGGCGCGAGCATTGTCGGTGTGCCCCTTCTCCAGGTTGCCGTGCTGATCCCAGCGATCGGCGCCCGCAACCTTTGGGGTCATGCACTGGACAAAGCGGACTCCGCGCTCGACCAACCGGCGAGCTAAAAGACATTCCCGCGCGAAAACAGCCGTCGCCGGGTCGTCGAGACCGTACAGGTCGCGCGTCGCCTTAGACTCTCCGCTGATATCCGCCAGCTCCGGCACGGCGGACTGCATCTCGAACGCCATCTCGTAGCTTGCCATTGCCGCATCCACTTCTGTGGTGGCTCCCAGGCGGGCAACCACACCCTGATCCAGTTTCCGCAGCAAGGACAGCTTGTCTTGTTGCAGCGACACGACCGGTTCTCGTCTTGCGACGTTAGCCACCGGATGCTCGCCGCGGCGAAGCATCGTGGCCTGGTAGGCGGCGGGAAGAAATCCGCTGCCAAAGTTATCCATGCCACCCGCGGGGATCAAGCCACCGTCCAGCACAACGAAGCCCGGCAGGTTCTTTGCTTCGCTGCCCAGTCCGTAGACCACCCAGGAGCCCATACTCGGCCGCCCCTGAAGTCCGAATCCGGTGTGCAGCAGGTAGTTTGCAGCAGTGTGCTCGGAGTGATCCGAGACCATCGACCGCACTACGGCCAGGTCGTCCACGCACCCGGCGACATGCGGAAACAGGTCGCTGACCCACAGCCCGGACTGCCCATGCTGCCGGAACTCCCAAGGAGACCCGAAGATGTTTCCGTTGTCGTTGAACTGCGTGTTCGGGATCTTCATCGGCAGAGGTTTGCCGTGATCGGCACGCAGCCGCGGCTTCGGGTCGAACGAGTCCACCTGGCTCGGGCCTCCATCCATGTAGAGGAAGATCACCGACTTCGCCTTGCGTGGATAATGAAGTCCGCGAGTTGATTCCGCGCACAATGCCACGCCCGCGAACCCGCAGGCGGCTTTCAGGATGTGACGGCGTGAACAGCTCATCGGATGAATTGAAACTCCGTGGTCATCAACAGCACGTGCGCGTAGTCGGCGAGTGAATGACCCTTAAGAAACTCTCTCGCATCGCGAAGCTCACCGTCCGTTCCCGGACGGCCGAATGCCTGTAAATACATCGTTTCGGGGTCGATTCCGGATCGCGCTGCCCAGCGCGCCGCCATTTGATGGACGAACTCGTTGTTCATCAGGTAGAGCGCCTGCGAAGGCACAATTGACACGTTCCGCCGGCCCGCCGTAGAGATCGGCTGCGGACAATCGAATGCCATCAGCGAGTCCGGCATGTAGTTGCGCCGGATATTGATGTAGAGCGAACGGCGGCCATTCGAATCGATCGGTCCCGAAACCGGTTTGCCGCGCGGATCGCCGTCCATGAACGGGCTGACAAACACCGGCACGCTGGGCCCATACAGCGTTCGGTCCAGGCGGCCCGAAACCGCCATCATTGCATCCCGCAATGCCTCCGCTTCCAGCCGCTTCACCGACATATGCGTGACCAGCTTGTTCTTCGGATCTTTCTCTTTAGCCCCTTCCGGCGGAACCGACGACAGCCGGTAGGCGGCGGAATTCAGGATGAGCCGGTGAACATGCTTCAGCGACCATTTACTGCGGATCAGCTCCGCCGCAAGCCAGTCCAATAGATCGCGGTTGGCCGGAGGTTCTCCCGTCAGGCCGAAGTTATCCGGCGTGGCGACAATACCCTGCCCGAAATAGTGCTGCCAGATGCGATTGACGATCACACGCGCAACAAGCGGACGCGCGTCGGTCAACAAGCGGTCCGCCAGCTCCAGCCGTCCACTTCCCTGGCTGACGCGCTGCTGTTCGTCTCCGGAGAAAATCCGAAGAAACCTGCGGGACTGAACATCGCCGGTCGTCTTGTAACTGCCTCTGACATAAACCGGGACATCCGAAGGAGGGCCATCGGTGGTGGAGAGGGCAAACGCAGTCTCGATCTCGTGACCCATCTCCTTCGGCGGACGCGCCGTCGCCTCGATGGCGGGCGGGTTCTTCTCCGCGGAAATAACGACTCGGGCGATTTCTAAATACGTGTCGCATTCGAGGTCGGCCAGCTCGAAATAAGCAGTCCGGCCTTCTACCATCCGCGCATCTATAGTGACCCACCCCATCTGGGGCGTCCCGCGCTTCCTGCCGGGTGGAAATCGATACTCATCGGCAACCAGACGTA
>CAYTVP010000246.1:0-6880 GCA_964441675.1 uncultured Solibacteraceae bacterium
CACGTCACGCTGATCGGATCGCCCGCCTTCACCTGCGCGGGCGCGACGGTGTCGAGCGAGCGCGTGACGTCCGGCGGCAGCTCGTCGTCCCGAAAGTTGTTGTCGCCACACGCCACCAGTGCGCCCGCGAGGGCGAGAGCGCACAGGGCAGATCGTCGCCAGCTTGGCTGCCTCATCATCGAGAATCCTATCAGCGACCGCGGCGGGCCGACGCCACAATCCCCGGGGCCGAGGTAGGTGTGGACGAGGGGGTGTCCCTATTCGGGACACCCCCTCGTCATCTTCTTCCGTCCGTCCCTCATTCCGCCAATCCGCCGCCGCCGCCTTCGGCGTCGCCGTCGGGCTTCATTCGGTCCGGACTAGCTCGCCGCGATCGCGTCGGCGAGGTAGCGAGCGAAGCCGGGCGCGACCTTGTCGAGGTTCGTGGTGAACCGCTCGTCGGCGACGTACATCGCGCCGAGGTTCTTGTGCATCGCCTTGCTGCTAGCGCCTTTCTCTTTCTACTTGCCCAGCCATACCTATTTGCCGCGGACGATTATTTCCCGCTTCCGGATGACAAAGGCGGCTGGCGGACGCTGAAAGATCCCGCGGCGATCCGCAAGGCAACCGGGATCGATACCGGCAAGCTGGACGAAGCATTCGCCTATGCGCAGCGGACCAGCCAGCACGGCGGGTTACTCGTGGTCCGTCACGGCCAACTGGTCTATGAGCGCTACTTCGGCCGCGGACATCGGGAAGCTTTGCCGGAGCTCGCTTCCTGCGGCAAGGCATTTACCAGCCTCGCCGTCGGAATCATGCTGAAGGAGAAGGCGGCCCAGTTTCCGAATGGTCTCGACCAGAAAGTCTTCACGCCGGAGTATCTACCTAAGGAAGCGTTCCCGCTCGAGGATGCGCGCAAGGCGGATATCAGTCTTGGCCAATTGCTGGCGATGTCGGCCGGAATCCGCGGTACAAACCCCGTTTATGTGAAGGGTGTGCGCCAGACGTGGGAAAACCCGACTTCGGACAACGGCCCTTACTCCACCACGGACGGCTTTGCCCTGAAGCAGACGCTTTGGTGCGCGCCCGGCGAATGTTATTCCTACTCGACCGCTTCCAGCCACATACCCGCCATCATCGTACGCATGATGACCGGCATGGAAATGGAAGACTATATGCGGTCCCGGCTCACCGGGCCGATGGGATTCGGCACGTGGGGTTATGCAATGTACCGGCCGAAATTGAAGGGCGGCATCGATTCTGAAGGGCGCATGTTTCATACGCCCGGCGGCGGCAGCATCGCAGTGCGGTCGACGGACATGTTGCGGTTCGGTTACCTGATGCTGAAGGAAGGGCGCTGGGATAAGCAGCAGGTGGTGCCCGCGGAGTTTGCGCGCATGTGCGGCCGCATGGTGAAGTACAACCCTCACTACACGCACAGCTTCAATTTCAACGTAAATGAAGACGGCCATCTGGACGGTGTCCCGCGCGATGCCTACTGGAAAGGCGGCGCGGGCGGATATGCCATTTACGTCGTCCCGTCCTTGGATCTGGTGGTCTACAAGATGGGTGGGAACGAAGGCCAGTACGACCCGAAGCTCACGCGGCTGCCGGTCCGATATTCCTACGATGGCTCCCGCGATGGCTGGAAACCGGAAGATCCAAAGAGTATCGGCGACGCTACGGGAACGACGCTCAAAATGGTGATCGCGGCAATCGCTAAATAGCGATCGTCAAATAGTAAGGGCGCCAAATAGCTAAGGGCGCACCAGCGACCCATCCATTCCGCGTACCGTTGTCCACGAATCGGCGCCGGACGGCGGAACCAAGGGATGCTTTTGGGCTATATCCTCTCGAATGTCGATCCCCAGTCCGGGGGCATCCGATGCTACCAGGTAGCCATTCTGCCAACGCGCACACCCCGGCATCATTTCGTGAACGGAATCCGGAAAGCTGTTTTCCTCCTGGATTCCAAAGGCGGAGGTGGACATGTCCACATGCCAGGCGGCCAGTTGATTCACCGGGTCGTTGTCTCCTCCTTCCTGGAACGCCGTCCGTGATCCGAAAGCCTCGCACAGTGTGGCTACTTTGCGTGCTGCCGTGATTCCGCCGATTGCAGAGACACGGCAGCGTATGAAATCGATCAGCCGCTCGGCGATCAAGGGCGTCCATTCGAGCGGGTGCAAAAACAATTCGCCCATTGCAAGGGGAGTTGTCGTCACCTGGCGAATGCGGCGGAAATGCTCAATCTGCTCGGGCGGAAGGACGTCCTCCAGGAAGAACAGGCGGTACGGCTCCACTCGTTTGGACAACTCGACAGCCGCGGCAGGGGAAAGGTGCTCGTGAACATCGTGCAGCAGCTTCACTTCCTTGCCGAGTTTTGTCCGCAGATGCTCAAACAACGCCGGGATGGCTTCGAGGTAAACATCTTCATCGAAGGCCGGACCATTGAAACCCGTTCCGGGGCGGCTGCCTGTGCCCGCGGGAATCATGCCTCCGCCTCCGTATCCGCCCATCTGAACCCGTACGTGCCGGAAGCCCATCGCCAGATACTTCTGAACGTTTTCCACCACCTGATCGGGACTCCTGCCATCGGCGTGCGCATACATCGGAACGGCGTCGCGGACCTTGCCTCCCAGGAGTTCGTAGACCGGCATTCCTGCGCGCTTACCCTTGATGTCCCACAGCGCCATGTCGAGGGCACTCAACGCGTTGTTCAGGATTGTGCTGTTTCGCCAATAGCTGCGTGTGTAGGTGTTCTGCCAGTTGTCTTCAATCCGGGCGGGGTCCTTTCCGATCCAGAAGGGAATCAGATGCTTTTCCAGCGCCGTAACTACGGTAAGCGCGTTGTTGACGTTTGAAGCCGATCCGATTCCGTAGAGCCCGTCTTCGCTGGTCATCAGCTTGAGAAAGACCCACTGTGCGTTCCGTCCTGCGCTGGTGGCGATCACTTTGGCTCCCGTAATCTTCAAGGGAGGCAGGCCACGAGTGGCTTTCTGCGCGGCGGCAGGCACCATCGTGGACAGCGAAGCAGCGGAAGAAAACTTTAAAAGATCGCGGCGATTCAAGACAAGTATCCTCTCCGCACAGCATATCCCCGTAGCTCGACGCTCAGCGGGCCGACGGGCGCCGGGCGGCCGGGCGTTCGCTTGCGCGCTGTGGATCGAAGTCGGGATTCGGCACCGCCTGCTGGGCGCCAACCTGCTTGCGCCAGGAGGCCAGGCGCGCCCGGAGGTTGGCTACAATCTTCGGATTCGCACTCGCCGCGTCGTTTGCTTCGGCGAGGTCCTTGGCCAGATCGAACAACTCGACGCGGCCATCCTCCTGGAACTCGATCAGCTTCCAATTGCCAAAACGAATGGCGCTGTATGGGGTAGCTCCGCCAGGATGATAGTGCGGATAGTGCCAGAAAAGCGCTTCGCGTTTCCATCCCCGCGAGGAACCGCCGGTTCGCAACAGCGACGCAAGAGAGACGCCGTCAATCGCGTGGCCTGGCTCCCGCACCGCTCCTCCCGCTTCAAGCGCTGTGGGATGAAGATCTGCGCCAATTACCGGTACATCACAAGTTGAGCCAGGCTTCGTCACGCCGGGCCACCGCACGATCAGAGGTACGCGAACGCCGCCTTCATAAACAGACCCTTTGCCGGCACGCAATCCCAGGTTCTGATTCGTGCTGGGAAGCCAGCCGCCATTGTCGCCGGTGAGCATCACTACCGTCCGGTCGGCAACGCCCGTGCGTTCGAGCGTATCCATCAGTTGCCCGATGTTGTCATCCAACCGTTTAATCATCGCGGCGTAAGCTGCGTTATGCTGCGGCGCGCCCGGATCCGCCTTCTTGCGAAAGTATTCGATATCGGCTTCCGGAGCCTGGATTGGTGTGTGAACCGTGTAGTGCGGGAGGTACAGAAAGAACGGCTTAGAGCGGTTTGCCTCGATGAACTTGGATGCTTCCTGCTGCTCCCGATCGGTGAGATATTCGCCCTTAGGACCATCGTCCAGCGTTTCCAAGCCATACGGGGAAAAATAGCTGGGCGGCTGACCCCGGTGCGAGCCTCCCCGATTCAGATCGAACCCCTGATGTTCCGGATAGAAGTTCGGAATCGAATCGCCAGCGGGCGGTGTCAGATGCCACTTTCCGATCGAAGCAGTTGTGTAACCGCGAGGTTTCAATGCCTCGGCGATCGTGCGTTCCTCTAGCGGAAGATGCTTCGTCCAGTCCGGAGGCTTCAGGCGCGCGAAAGGATAATTGTGGCCGCCGATCCAATCGGTGATGTGCAGCCGGGCCGGATACTTGCCCGTAAGGACCGCTGCGCGGGACGGCGAGCATACCGTACACGCCGAGTATGCCTGGGTAAATCGCATCCCGGATGCCGCCAGCTTGTCGATGTTGGGTGTTTCGTAGAATTTACTCCCGTAACATGCCAGGTCCGAGGCGCCCCAGTCGTCCACCAGAATCAGAATCACGTTCAGATGCGTATTCCGCGACTGCGCCAGAGCCAGCGGGCTGGCCAGAATCTCACGCCTGGTTAACATTTACCGGTCCTAATCCAAAATTGGGAGAACTTTTAGAGTTCTCTGATGATTTCGAAGGTTGGGAAATCACAAGATGCATAAGAGATCTTATGGCGATGCTGTCTTTACTGCAAGAAACGATCCCGGAAGAGGAAATTCGGCGGGAATTAGAACGGGTGATTCGGGGCCGCCGCTTTTCCGGTGCACGGCGGAGTATCCGCTTCCTTCGATACGTGGTGGAAGCGTGGCTGGAAGGCAAAGGACACGAACTAAAGGAACTGGTAATCGCGGATGACGTCTACGGACGTTTGCCGGATTACGATCCGAAGATTGATTCCGTTGTTCGTGTGGAAGCCGCCCGTCTTCGGGCCCGCCTTCGCAGCTATTACGAGAATGAAGGCAAATGGAACCGGATTCGGATCACGATTCCGAAGGGTTCGTATATTCCCCGCTTTGAGTACTGTTCGCCGGCTCCCGTAGGGACCGCCGCCGGGCACGTTCCGGCGCGGAACGACTATTGGTCTGCCTACGGCAACTGGCGGCTGACCTCGACGTACGAGCGCGCCTAGCCCTGATGGACCGGTTCCGACTGTCTGCATTGGCCGCGTTAGCATACGCTTGTGGAGGAAATTCGTGTCACGAGTTGGACTGAGCTGATCGACCGGCTGTACGAAGACTCGTGGAGCCAGTCCTATTCCCGGTTCCGGTCGCCGTACGTCTTTCGCGGCTTGCCAGACTGGCGCTACCACCGCAAGACAAGCCTCTGCCGGTTGGGCGGCGATTTTGCGCCCCTTGAGGACCATCTTTTCCGCAATTTCCAGAAGTATGCTCACGGTAACCAGTCGCCAGGCGGCTCCTGTTGGAACTGGCTCGCCATGGCGCAGCATCATGGACTTCCGACGCGCCTGCTCGACTGGACGTTTTCCCCGTTCATAGCGCTCCATTTTGTCACCGAGAAATACGATTTGTTCAACGTCGATGGCGTCGTGTGGTGCATCAATTTCGTCGAGCTTCGAGCCTTCCTGCCACCCGCGCTGAACGATTTGCTCGAGCAGGATAACACCAACGTTTTTACCGCCGCCATCCTGGATCGATACGCCAAATCACTTGCCGAGTTTGACCGGCGCGTGGCGGAAGCGGACCAGACGAGCGTGATTTTCTTCGAACCGCCGGCTGTCGATGACCGCATTGTGAACCAAGCGGCACTCTTTTCGATGATGAGCTCACCAATTATCCAGTTGGAGGACTGGCTTCGCGACCACGAACGAGAGAATCCTAAGCTTTGCCGCAAGATCATCGTTCCAGCTTCGCTGAAATGGGAAATTCGCGACAAACTAGACATGGCAAACATCACCGAGCGGGTGATCTACCCGGGCCTCGATGGGTTGACGGCGTGGTTAAAGCGATACTACTCGCCAAACCATCAGATCGAAGTAGACGGACAGCCCGCAACGATTCGGGGAATGGAGGGTGCCCGCCTCAAAGTGGAGTTCCGCGACGGGCGCCAAACGGAGCTGACAACACGGTCGGGCAGTATCTGGGAAGAGCCCAATGGCGCGCAGGTTCAGGTGACGCCCCGCTCGACGTCCGCTTACAGCTCGCAAACATAGACCTGGGTGATTCCCGTGCGATCACTGGCGAAGGCGATCTTTCGTTCGTCATGCGACCAGGAAGGGTGCGGGTGCGTCCATTGAGGCCCGTATACGGTGTCGACCGTTGCTTCCATCCAGCTAAGGTTCGATTTAGCGGCACTGCGTGCGGCGGCAAAATCTTCAGCCAATGCGTAGCGGCTCCTGGTCCACTGGCTGCCCTGATTGGAAGCGTCGCTGTGACAGATAATCTCGCGCTCGCCCGTCGCGGCATCGACGACATGGATGCCACGGTCGGGATGATTGGTATCGCAAAGAATCTTGGTGCCGGCCCGGTTCGGCGCGATATGCCACGCATTGAACTCGCAGATGGTCCGGATGTGGCGCGTCGTCCAGTCCATTGCGCAAAGAAGCTTAGGCCAGACTGTAAAGACAATGTCGCCGGTCGTGCCGAGAAATGTTTCGTGAACCACAAACTCGTCGTTTGAATGCTCGTACAGGCACTCCATGCCTGTGCCGTCCAGCCGGACGCGATGCATACGCGGGGCAGGATCGCCGGAAAACTCGATCCAACCCGGATCTAGCAGATGAAACTGAGGGTGAATGACCGTCCGCTCGAACGGAATTATCCGCATTCCGGAGCCGTTGTAGCGTACAACCACGATCCCGGACTCGCTGCCCCGGCGGAAAGCCGCCGTCAGCCATTCTCCATCCGGCGATACCGAGGGTTCTCCCAATTGGCCGCCTTCCAGTTCTCCGATAAGCCGGTCGGCAAGCGAAAAAATCCGCAGACTCCACAG
>CAYTVP010000247.1:0-6814 GCA_964441675.1 uncultured Solibacteraceae bacterium
GGGTCTGAATTCAGGCCCCAAAAAATTAAGCAAGCGTGTTGATGGAGCCCTGCCGCTCGGCTTCGTAGGCGCGGATGGCGTCGTCCTGCTGCAGAATGTAGCCCAGCTCGTCGACGCCTTCGAGCATCAGGTTTTTCGAGTACGGATCGATCGGAAATTCGACCGATGAGCCGTCCGGCAGGGTCAGCCGTTGGGTTGCGAGATCGATCTTGACAGTAGCATCCGGCGGCAAAGCCATTAGCTTGGCATGCGTCTGGTGATCGACAACGATCGGCAGCAAACCATTCTTCAACGAATTGTTCTTGAAGATGTCAGCGAAGGAAGTGGAGATCACCGCCCGAAATCCGTATTGCGTCAGTGCCCAGGGTGCGTGCTCTCGGGAGGATCCACAGCCGAAGTTGTCACCGGCCAGCAGCACCTGCCGCGTTTTCGCCCAATCCTGATTCAGCACGAAATCGGGTTTCGGGTTGCCGTCCTGGTCGTATCGCCAGTCGCAAAATAGCTGGCGGTCTAGCCCTTCTTTCGAAATGGTCTTCAGGAAACGCGCCGGAATGATCTGGTCCGTATCAATGTTGTCGACGGGAAGAGACACAATCTTGGATTCGAATGGTGTGAAACGCTTCATTACCCCAAAGTCCTCACGTCGGTCACAACGCCAGTGATCGCGCTGGCGGCAGCGGTCAGCGGGCTAGCCAAAAATGTACGGCCGCCTTTGCCTTGCCGGCCTTCGAAATTCCGATTCGATGTGGATACGGAATACTGTCCCGGTGAAAGCTGATCGCCGTTCATTGCGATGCACATGGAGCAGCCGGCTTCGCGCCAGTCCGCGCCGGCTTCACGGAAAATACGATCCAGTCCCTCGGCCTCGGCCTGCCGTTTGATCTGCTGCGATCCGGGAACCACCATCATCTTCACGTTCGGACTCACTTTGCGGCCCTTCAGCACACTCGCCGCGGACCGTAGATCCGACATTCGCGAGTTGGTGCAGCTTCCGACGAAAACAACGTCGATCGGCTGGCCCGCCAGCGGCCTTCCCGGTTCGAGCGACATATAACGGAGCGCCTTCACCAGCGAGTCACGCTCGATCGGATCGGAAATCGCTGAAGGTTCCGGAATCGCGCCCGAAATCGGCATGCCCATTCCCGGATTGGTTCCAAAGGTAATCATCGGCTCAAGCGCGGAAGCATCAATCGAGACTGCAGTATCGTAGACGGCCCCCTCGTCAGACGGCAGCCGCCGCCACCGCTCCAAAGCTTCATCCCAAGCCGCGCCCTGCGGAGCGAAATGGCGGCCGGCCAAATACTGATATGTGGTGTCGTCCGGCGCCACGAGACCTGCGCGCGCTCCCGCTTCGATCGACATATTGCAGACCGTCATGCGCTCTTCCATGGTCAGTGCCCGGATCGCTGAACCCGTGTACTCAAATACATAACCGGTTCCGCCGCCGATTCCGACTTTGGCGCAAAGCGCGAGAATAATATCCTTCGCCGTGACACCGTCCTTCAGCGTTCCGTCCACGCGGACTTCGAATGTTTTCGATTTACGCTGCGGCAGGCATTGTGTTGCCAGCACCATCTCGACCTCGGAAGTCCCGATTCCGAACGCCAACGCGCCGAAAGCGCCGTGCGTTGCAGTGTGGCTATCGCCGCAAACCACGGTCATACCCGGCTGCGTCAGTCCGTTCTCCGGGCCGATCACGTGAACGATGCCCTGGTTCGGCGATTGAAATCCATAGCACGGAATTCCGAATTCAGCCGCGTTCTGCTCCAACTGTTTCACCTGCGTAGCAGCAATCGGATCGACGATGGGCAGGGATTTCGGCGTTGTTGGCGTCGAGTGGTCCGTGGTCGCAAAGGTCAAATCCGGCCTGCGAACCTTCAGCCCGCGCTGGCGCAAGCCTTCAAACGCCTGCGGCGAAGTAACTTCGTGCACAAGGTGCAGATCGATATAGAGCAGCGCGGGCGCGCCCGGCTTTTCGGAAACGATATGCGAATCCCACAACTTCTCAATGATCGTTCGCCTAGACATCTCAGATTCCTTTAAAATTGCATTGCCGTCAAATGCCGTCGCATACTGCTTTGCCGACATCTTCGGTGGACGCTTTTCCGCCAAGATCGGCAGTTACTTCTCCGCTGTTGAGAACCGCTTCGATCGCTTGATTCACCGCTTGCGCTTCTTTCTTCAACCCGAAGCTGTATTCGAGCATCGCCGCGATGCTGCCGATAGCCCCCAGCGGATTCGCCTTGTTCTCGCCCGCGATATCCGGCGCCGAGCCGTGCACCGGCTCGTAAAGCCCCGCCCACGCGCCTGACGCCCGCTTGTCGCCGATGGATGCCGAAGGCAGCATTCCGATCGATCCAGCCAGCACTGCTCCTTCGTCTGAAAGGATATCGCCGAACATATTCTCCATCAGAACGACATCGAAGCGCTTCGGATTGAGCACTAGCTGCATGGCGCAATTGTCCACCAGGAGATGGTCCAATTCGACATCGCCATAGTCTTTATGAACCTCGGTGACAACCTTCCGCCACAACTGTGAGACTTCGAGGACGTTCGATTTATCAACACTGGTGACTTTCTTCCGGCGCCCGCGGGCCAGTTCAAACGACATGCGCGCCACACGTTCAATCTCGGCCCGTGTGTACGTCATCGTATTGGTGCCGCGCTCTTCCGCGCCTTCGCCAGAAATACCGCGCGGTGTGCCGTAGTAGACGCCGCCCAACAGTTCCCGCACGATGATCATGTCCGTGCCGTCAATCCGCTCGTTCTTCAGCGGCGACGCATTCAGCAGCGCCTTGTAGCTGCGCACGGGCCGCAGGTTGGCATAGACGCCCAGCGCGTTCCGAATCCCGAGCAGTCCTCGCTCCGGCCTCTTTTCAGGCGGCCAGTTGTCGAATTCCGGCAGCCCCACAGCGCCCATAAAAGTCGCGTCGGCGGCGATGGCCTTTTGACGCGTATCGTCGGGAAATGGTCCGCCGGTCTTGTGGATGGCGATGCCGCCTAGAAGCGCTTCCGATGTCTTTACCTGATGCCCGAACTTATTTGCTACGTGGTTGAGCACACGAACCGCTTCCGCGGTAACCTCCGGCCCGATTCCGTCACCGGGACAGAGACATATATTGATGTTCATTTTCTGGGTGCGGCCAATCCAGCGTCAGGCTGTTGCCGCGGTACTTTCCTTGACGTCCTGAATCAACGAGATAATCTCGTCGTTCCGCACGCCTTTTTTCCGGTCGGCCAAGGCCGTGAAGTGGTTATACAGCAAGTCTAGCTGTTCCCTGCTCAACTCAAAGCCGAGATCCTTGGCGCGTTGCGCCAGAGCATGGCGGCCGGAGTGCTTGCCGAGCACAAGGCGCCCTTCCGGTACTCCGACGGATTTCGGGTCGACAATTTCGTATGTCGACTTCTCTTTCAGATAGCCGTCCTGGTGAATGCCGGCCTCATGCGCGAACGCGTTCTCGCCAACAATCGCCTTATTCGGTTGCGGTCCGAAAGTAATCAACGAGGTCAGCAGCTGACTGCAGGGGTACAACTGCTCTGTCACAATCTTGGTTTCAAACGGCAGGCGATCCTGCCGCGTCTTAAACGCCATCACCACTTCTTCGAGCGAACAATTCCCTGCCCGCTCGCCGATGCCGTTAATCGTGCATTCGATCTGCCGCGCCCCCGCCTCAACAGCTGCAATCGAGTTCGCCACAGCCAGGCCAAGGTCGTCGTGGCAATGAACGCTGAGGACCGCGGAATCTCCCAGCACGGTTTGCATCCGCCGGATCAGCTCCGCGTATTCCGCCGGAACGCTATAGCCCACCGTGTCAGGCAGGTTGACAGTCCGGGCGCCGGCCGCAACGACTGCCCGGCAAACCTGTTCAAGATAATCCGGATCGGTTCGCGTGGCATCCTCGGCCGAGAACTCCACGTCGTCCACATGCTCCCGCGCAAGCGCAACTGCCGCGACCGCCGCATCTAACACTTCCTGCCGGGATTTTTTCAGTTTGTACTTTAAGTGAATATCACTGGTGGCGAGAAAGGTATGGATTCGGGGCCGCTTGGCATTCTTAAGCGAGGCTGCGGCGCGCTCAACGTCCAGGCGCGTCGAGCGGGCAAGCGCCGCCACCTGTACCCACGGAAACTCCCGCGCAACAGCATCGACCGCTTGGAAGTCGCCTTCTGAAGCAATGGGAAACCCGGCTTCGAGAATGTCCACACCAAGCTCAACCAGCTTGGTGGCCATCCGGACTTTCTCCGGTACGGTCATGCTGCAACCGGGCGACTGTTCGCCGTCCCGGAGCGTCGTGTCAAAAATGTATACTCGCGGGGTCTTTGACATCAACTAGCCTCCTTGCCGCTGAGCCGGTTGGCAGGAGCGGCATTTCGCTATTATTGCCGGACTGTTTAAATTTAGCAAATTTATATTGCTTGCATTGTAAATAAGTAATGATGATACTATAAGCGTGATTTATCCGACACAGGCGAGAGAAGCGTGTCGCAGGCATTAAAAGTTTTTCTCGCCGTCGCGACCGAGAAGAGCTTTTCCCGGGCTGCACAGAAGCTTTTACGAACTCAGCCCGCCGTGTCGCTTGCCGTACAACGCTTGGAAGCTGAACTGAATGAAGGACTTATCGACCGGTCGGCAAAAGATCTGCTATTAACTGATGCCGGGCGTGTTGTGGCCGACTACGCCAGACGCTTCGAAAATCTGGAAGCCGACATGGCCAATGCCTTAGCCGAACTGCGTGATAACTCGGCCGGGCGGCTCGCCATCGGGGCAAACGAATCGACATCGCTTTATTTGTTGAAGCACATTGGCCGGTACCGCCGTCTGTATCCAAAAGTCAAAATCCAGGTGCGGCGCAGTTTATCCAGCCGAATTCCGGCGCAGCTCCTCGACGGGGATCTGGAACTGGGAGTCATCAGCTACGACCCATCCGACGACCATTTGGTTTCCCGCGTCCTCTATACCGACCATCTTGCATTTGTCACGTCTCCGGAGCATCGCTTCGCAGTTCGCAACGAAGTCTCGATCAGTGAATTAGACATGGAAACCTTCGTGGCGCACAATGTCGTATCGCCCTATCGCGAACGCGTGCTTCGCGAATTCCAGCGTCATCGCGTGCCGCTGAATATGGACGTGGAGATGCCGACGGTCGAAACGGTGCGGCGGATGGTACAGCAGAATGAAGGCGTGGCATTTCTGCCCAAGATGTGCGTGGAGCAGGAAATCGAGCAGGGGCTGCTGCACGAGGTTCGAGTGAAGGAATTATCAGTGGAGCGCAAGATCCGACTGGTGTACCCTGCGCGGCGAACCCTCAGCCACGCGGCGAAAGCGTTTCTAGACCTGGTGGAGAGCAGTACGAACCCGATGGCCTAATCGCGATTGTCAGAATAAGCATCAGCCGATCACGGAAACTGTGGTGAAGATCGACTGAGCCAATGTTCGATCGCCGCGAACCAGAGCCGATTTACGAGTTCTCTCAGAATCGATTCCTTTGGTGAACATCCGCCAAGCCGTATCCTGCGGAAGTATAACGACCGCTGCAGATTCAGCTTCGGAATCGAACATAAGGTCCCATTTGCCGCCAGTCCTGATCAGGTGCCAGACACCTCCCGCCTCTCCGGAGATCTCGAAAGTTACTACCGTTCCATCCGGGGCAGTCGTGTCGCGGAAACTGTGAGGCAAGGCCCGCACGAACGTGTCTAACACCGGCGCGAGAAAGTACGGGTCGTAAAGAGGCGGCCGCCCTGTCGCATCACGAATCTGCTGCTGGTGATGCCAGCGCTCCGTGAATTCGCGCGCGATGTCGAACCACACCGGAGCGGGATCGGGGCCAGCCCAGCTTACAGGGCCATTCATGGCTTTCAGATTCAGCGACGAAAAGTATGCCTCTACTTCCGGGCCCGTAAAGGCGAGCAACTCACGAATTAACCTGGGGCTCATTCGACGAGCCGCGGCCACCCATTCCTCATTCAGTCCGTTGATCAGATCCACCAGTTCCCGATAGTTGGTCACCACCGGGCCGGCAGCGTGAAAGGCGTCGCGCCTCCGTGACAGGATTCCGATATCGCCACCCAGCAAGTGCGCAGCTACGTCCTTTACGGACCAGCGGGGAGCGGCAGTAGGACGACTCCACTCACTTTCACTCAGCCCGGCAAGCAGATCGAGCAAATGGGTTCGTAAGGGAGCGAAGCGTTCGATCACGACTATCTCACCTGGTCGTCTCATAATTGCGGTCGTACGTGGTTTAGCCCTCCGCGCGTAGCGTTACGGCGGGGTCGATACGCGTGGCGCGACGCGCCGGGATCCAGGCCGCAGCGACCGCCGCGACGAATAAAACGGCGCAGGCAGCGAGGCAGCTTACCGGATCGCGCGGCGACGTCTGAAACAGCAGAGATTCCATCAGCCGGCTGGCGAACCATGATCCAATCAGTCCAAAAGCCACACCCAGCAGGCTCCATCGGAGGGCTTGCCCGACAAACGCTCCGGTAACACCGGATGGAGCAGCGCCCAGTGCCAGGCGAATGGCGGTTTCCCTGGTCCTCTCTGCTACCCCAAGAGAGATCACACCATATAACCCAACGCAGGCGAGTACAAGTCCGAGTGAGGCGAATAGTGTCAGCACCATTGCTTGAAAACGAGGACGGGCTGCGAGATTCTGCACTCGTTTCGATAACGGTTCCGCGGAGATTGGGACCGTCGGGTCCACCGATGCCAATCTTTCCCGCAGCCACTGCTCCGCCATCGGAGCCTTCCAGGGAGACCGGATAACCAGCACAGCGGAGCGGTTCGCTTCGGGCGATTGCGGATCGACGGAAGCAG
>CAYTVP010000248.1:0-4533 GCA_964441675.1 uncultured Solibacteraceae bacterium
GTACACGGGATCCGGTGCGAGGCGCCGTTCGCGCTTTCGGGGAAGCGTCTGCGGCAGCATATCACGAGCAAAGCCGGGGAGGAAAAAGTTGAGACGCAGCGGAACACGGCCGCTGCGTCTGGCGGGCACAGGTCAGTTCAGGTGGCCCATCTTGCCTGACCGGTAGTCATCCATCGCCTGACGGATTTCGTCTCGCGTAGTCATGACAAATGGACCGTAGCTCACCACCGGCTCCGCAATGGGCTCACCGGAGAGAACCAGCAACGTCGAGTCCGCATATGCGGCCAGCGATACCGAATCTCCGTTGGGACTGAGTGTTGCGAGGCGCGCTTCGCCCTCAAGCGACGTCTCGTCATTCACGGTGACATCGCCTTTCAGCAGAACCAGGCCACTGTTGTGTCCCGCGGGTAAGCGCAGATCAACCTTCGCACCGCTCTTCAACCGGACATCGAACACATTGAGAGGCGTGAACGTCAGGGCCGGTCCCTTCGATCCACCCAACTCTCCGGCAATCACGCGTGCATAGGAGCCGGACCCGAGATCTACCGTGGGGATCTGGGCTTTGGTAATTCCCTGATACCGCGGAGCCGACATCTTGTGCTCGCGCGGAAGGTTCACCCAAAGCTGTACCATCTCGAAGACGCCGCCAGCCTTCGTAAATGCCTGTCCGTGCTTCTCTTCATGGACAACGCCCGAGGCCGCTGTCATCCACTGAACATCGCCCTCTTCGATAGTGCCCGAATTTCCGGCGGAATCGCGATGATCCACCGATCCTTGATAGGCAATGGTTACCGTTTCGAACCCGCGATGCGGGTGCTCCTCAACGCCGCGCGGCCGGTCCGATGGCGGAAACTTGGTTGGTCCGGCGTAGTCGAGCATCAGAAATGGATTGATCTGTCCGGACACGCCATTGGACGGAAATAAATTGCGGACCGGAAAACCGTCTCCGACCCAATGGTTCGACCCAGGTCCATGGACTCCGAGTACTTCTTTTCGTTCAAACATAGTTGTTTTCCTTCCGGAACGTGACTAACTTTCGCGGGTAGAGGTCACAATAGCTCCTCAGCCCCGCGGCCGAGCTTCCGCAAAGTGCGCGCGAGCGCTTCGGTCTCCGCCTGGTTCAGGACGGAAACCGCACGTTCCATATGTTGTTTATGCTCGGCAAAAATCTTTTTCGCCAACTGCGACCCGGCTTCTGTCAGGTGTACGATCCGCGAGCGCCTGTCCGTGGCGTCGGCCCGTCTTTCCACCAGCCCGCGCTCTTCCAGGCGATCAATCGCCACGGTGACAGAACCGCTGGTCAACAGGATCTTCTTTCCTACGGTATTCACAGGTAGCGGACCCTTGTGCAGCAGAATCTCGAGCACTCCGAAATCACTCAAGCAAAGGCCAAGCGCATCGATGCTCCGGCGGGCGTGTATTTCCAGCACTTTAGCTGTCTTCCATAGCAGGAGCCAAAGATGAGCGCCGGAGGGGCTGCCACCTTTTTTTGCGTCTTCCATTTCTCTCGATATTAAGATGCTTGATATCAAGGAAAGATTCAGTCCAGCGAGGTGAGCGGGCTCGTTTCCACCGCGATAGACTGACGGTAACGTGAAGAACGCGTTTCTCATCACGGGACTGTTAGCTATAGTTGCGTCCGCCCCCGTTGTCCGCGCCGCTGAAGGTGATCTGTCATTCGATCAGGCGCAGGATTTTCTCCGCAAGTATTGCGAGTCGTGCCACAACGAGAAGGCCGGCGTGGGCGGTTTCCGCCTGGGTCAGATTGCGACGCAGTCCAGCCTGAGTTCGGAAGCGGAGCGATGGACATCGCTGACGCGGCGGGTCCGCAATGGCGAGATGCCGCCGAAAGGATCGCCTGCTCCGCCGCTTGAAAAGATGGAGGAGTTCGCAGCGTGGGCCGAAAAGGCCCTGCGGGCGGAGGCGTGTTCCGGTGGAATCCAACCCGGCCCGGCGCCCATACGCCGGCTGAATCGCGATGAGTACAGTGCCACCATCCGCGACCTGCTGGACGTGCACCTGGATATCGGCCAGAATCTTCCGGCCGACGGCGGTGGCGGAGAAGGTTTTGATAACGCGGCGGAAACTCTGTTTCTTTCGCCTATCCATTCGGAAAAGTACATGGAAGCGGCGCAGTTTGCGCTCGAATTTGCCGCAAAGGAATTCAAATCGCGCAATAAGATTCTGGTGGCGCAGCCCGGACGCGGTGTTTCCGAAACACAGGCGGCCCGGAAAATCCTCGAAGAATTCCTGCCGAAAGCTTTCCGCCGGCCCGTTACGCAAGCCGACACGACTCAATACCTCGCGCTGTTTCACGCTGCCCGCAAGCAGGGGCAGGATTTCAACGATTCCATTTTCTTTACCCTTCGCGGAGTATTGGTGTCGCCCCGATTTCTATTTCGTGTAGAGCCGCGGAACACCAGCGGAAAGGTGGAACCAATCGATTCTTATTCGCTTGCCGCCCGGCTTTCGTATTTCGTGTGGGGCAGCATGCCGGACGAGTTTCTTTTCGATCTGGCGGCCACCGGCAACCTGCATGATCCGGCCGTGATGAAGGTCGTAGTGGGCCGGATGCTCCGCAACGATCGGTCGCTTGGATTGGCGCAGCGGTTTGTCGAGCAATGGCTCGGCACGCGCGAGCTGGCGGGGACGAAGAAACCGGACGCGAAGCTTTTCCCGGTGTACGACACCGACGAGGAGTTGCGTTCCGATATCAGCCTGCAGCCGGTGTTCTTTTTCCGTGAGTTGTTGACGCGCGATGAGTCGCTGCTCAATTTGCTGGATTCGACCCATACCATCGGGACCAGCAATTTGACCAAGATCTACGGCAAAGAAACGATGCCGGTTCGCAAGACCAATCAGAAGCAGCCGACCTGGGTCGAACTGGAGGGGCCGAACCGGGGCGGATTGTTGGGCATGCCGGCGGTTCTGGCGGTGTCCTCGTATCCTTATCGCACGAGTCCGGTATTACGGGGTGCGTGGATCCTCGATGCCATCCTGGGAACCCCACCGCCACCGCCTCCGCCGGATGTTCCGGTATTGGAGGACGAGAGCGCCAGCGGAACGCCGAAATCCATGCGGGAACGCTTATCGCAGCATCGCGCTAATCCGGTTTGCGCCAGTTGCCATAGCCGTATCGATGGCTTGGGATTTGCGCTGGAAAATTATGATGTTCTGGGGCGCTGGCGCGATGAGGACGCAGGAAAGCCGATTGACAACTCCGGTGAGCTGGCCAGTGGTGTAAAGTTCCGCGGGCCGGTTGAGCTTCGCGCCGTCCTGATGGACCATAAAGACCTGTTTATCCGCAATCTCACCACCAAGATGCTGGGATATGCTCTCGGACGGGGACTGACGTTGCAGGATTCCTGTACGGTTGACTCCATAGTGGAGCAGGTAAAGAATAAAGATTACAAAGCGCAAGCTTTGATAGAAGCGATTGTATTGAGCGTGCCGTTCCGGTATCAGGCGCCTGTTCCGCGCCAGGTGTCGTCACGGCCGCGAAGGGAGCCCCTTACGCCGTGAAAACGCAGCGTTCTACCTCATCTCGATCCGCCCGCCGCTACGAATCTCTGTCCAGGCGAACTTTGCTGCGCGGCGCAGGAGTTGCCTTGGGATTGCCCTGGCTCGAAGCCATGGTCCCGGGCTCAGCCGCCGCAGCTACGCTTTCGGAAAAGGGTCCCGTCCGGCTGGCGATGCTGTACATGCCGAACGGCGTGAATGTCGCCGCCTGGGCTCCGGAAGGCACCGGAAAAGACTTCCGCCTATCGCCGACGCTTGAGCCCCTTGCCGATCTGAAAGACCAGATTACCGTTCTTTCGAATCTTTGGAACGAGGGTTCGAAGAGCGGCGATGGGCACTATGTCAAAGAAGCGGCAATTCTCACCTGCGCCACGATCAAGAAGACGCAGGGCGCCGACCTCGCCAACGGCGTATCGGTGGATCAGCTGGCGGCAAAGGGCATTTCGGGGCAAACACCGCTGCCCTCGCTGGAGCTCGGAATCGCGCCGGTTGCGATCGGCGTAGACGCGGTGGTTGGTTACACGCGCGTTTACGGCTCGCACATTGCCTGGAGTACCCCGACAACTCCGCTTGCCCGCGAGATCAATCCGCGATCGGTCTATGAGCGCTTGTTCCGCGCCGCATCCGGCAAACAAGCGAATACTGCCCGGATGGATTCGCTGCTGTTGGATCGTGTTTTGGGAGATGCGAGAAAATTGCGGACGGAGGTTGGCGCCTCCGACAAGATCCGCATCGACGAGTACCTGTCGGTGATGCGATCTCTCGAAGAGCGCGTGGAGCGTGCGACCCGGGCGGAGGCAACACCATGGAAGCCGCGCGTGCCCATCGACCCCAGCCGCGCGCCCGTCGAGCGTCCGCACGATCACGCCGAGCATGTCCGGCTGATGATGGATATGACCGCGGTCGCTTTTCAAAGCGATACCACCCGCGTGTCCACCTTCATGTTCGGCAATGCGGTCAGCAATGTCAGCTTCCGGTTCCTCGAAGGGGTGAGCGCGGGGCACCACGATGTTT
>CAYTVP010000248.1:4543-6813 GCA_964441675.1 uncultured Solibacteraceae bacterium
AGGACGAGGACAAGCTCCGTCAGTATCAATTGATCAGCCGCTGGCACATCGAGCAGTACGCGTATCTGCTGCGCCGTCTGCGGGAAATGAAGGAAGGCGATTCGACGGTTCTCGATAACTCGATGGTTCTGTTCGCTTCGGCCCTAAGCGATGGAAACAGTCACAGTCCGCACAATTTGCCGCTTGTATTAGGCGGGCGGGCCGGCGGGCGGATCAATAGCGGGCAGCATCTCAGCTACGCGGTCGATAGCCCTCTGGCCAATTTGTATGTTTCGATGCTGGATGCCTTCGGTACACCGGTGGAGCGCTTCGCAGACAGCACCGGTCCGCTCGCGGGCCTGCTGGCTTCCTGAAGAACATGATCTTGCGCTTGCCCATTTCGTTTCTCGCCGTCCTGACAATGTCGGCGGCGGATTTGACGGGAATCTGGACGGGCCAGATTCCGGGGCGGCGCGGTGATTTGCTGGACATCGCATTCCAGTTGAAGCACACCGGAAATCAGCTGACGGGAAAGCTGTACGGCGACTATCAAAGTACTCCCATTAGCGAAGGAATCGTAGCCGGCGACCTGGTCACGTTTGTGGTGGTCGGCGCCGAGCAGGCCGGCAACCAGATCAACCGTTCGCGGCTGCGGTTTACTGGCCGGTTTGTAGATGGCGAATTGGAGCTGACACGCGACCGGGAAAGCTCGGCCGACGCGTTTAATGGCGCCAATGTCCAATCGCGACCGGCGCCCAAACCATCATTCCGCCTGAAGCGCATGCTGTAATTCGCATCCCGAAACACGCCGAATTGGACAGCAAGAATCGGAGTGTTTCGAAAATAGCCCGCTGCTAGATTGTTCTTCGAGAGAAGAAGGCGATGAGCAACGAAACACGCATATCGGCAACGGAACAGGATCCGCGCTGGGCTCTTTTGGCTGCGCGGGACCGGGCCTCGGACGGACAATTTTATTATTCGGTTCGCACTACTGGCGTATATTGCCGGCCTGGGTGTGCCGCGAGGCTGCCGCGGCCGGAAAATGTAGCATTTTACAAGAGCGCTGCGGAGGCGCAGGAAGCAGGATTCCGTCCTTGCAAGCGCTGCAGGCCCGATCGGCGTTCGCCCGCCGAAGAAACCTCCGGGAAAATCGCTGCCGCATGCCGCAGGATCGAAACGGCCCAGGAGTTTCCCGCTTTCCGCGATCTGGCGCGAGACGCCGGGCTCAGTCCGTTTCATTTTCACCGCGAGTTCAAGAAGCAGACAGGGCTGACGCCGAAACAGTACGCGGCGGCTCATCGAGATCTGCGAATCCGGAAAACATTGACCGGGAGCGAGCGGGTGACCGACGCGATCTACGAGGCGGGCTATAGCTCGAACAGCCGCTTTTATGAAACCTCGAACGGCATTCTCGGAATGACCCCATCGCACTTCCGGGAAGGCGGGCGGGAGATGGAAATCCGCTTCGCGGCCGGTGAGTGCTCGCTGGGGTCCATCCTGGTGGCTGCCACGAGCATCGGCGTCTGTGCGATCTTGCTGGGCGACGATCCGGAAGCGCTGGTACACAATCTCGAAGAGCGGTTTCCGCGCGCCGAACTGATCGGGGCCGATCCCGAGTTCGAACATTTGGTCGCAAGGGTGGTTGGACTCGTTGAGGCACCCGGGCTTGGCCTCGATCTTCCGCTCGATATTCGTGGGACGGCGTTTCAGCGCCGCGTGTGGCAGGCACTGCGAGACATCCCGGCGGGGTCCACCGCCAGCTATTCCGATATTGCCAAGGCTATCGGACGACCCCAATCGGCGCGGGCGGTGGCGCGAGCCTGCGCAGGGAATTCGCTGGCGGTGGCAATTCCGTGCCATCGCGTAGTCCGCAGCGATGGCGATCTTTCGGGCTATCGGTGGGGTGTCGAGCGAAAGCGTGCTTTGCTGGACCGGGAGGCGAACGATGCTCCCAAAGCTATGCTTCACAATGCGAAGTGACGCGACATCGCCATCCAGCGGCAATCTGTTCGACGATCCGCCGGATATCGCGCCATTCGACCAGCCGCTCGGCCCCGGTGCCGTCGTCCTGCGGCACTTCGTCCGATCCGGCGCCGGATTCTCCGGGGCCGGATTCAATGCACAGCAGTTGCTGGCCGACCTTCAGGCAGTTATCGACGCAGCGCCCTTGCGTCACATGACCACGCCGGGCGGCTATCGAATGTCCGTCGCGATGACAAACTGTGGATCCCTGGGCTGGGTATCGGATGACTCAGGCTATCGTTACGCCCCGGCCGATCCGGAGAGCAATA
>CAYTVP010000249.1:0-6805 GCA_964441675.1 uncultured Solibacteraceae bacterium
GCTGGCTGGCGGCGTAGCCGTGATCAAGGTGGGTGCGGCAACCGAGACCGAGATGAAGGAAAAGAAGGCTCGTGTTGAGGACGCGCTGCACGCAACCCGCGCTGCCGTCGAAGAAGGCATCGTTCCGGGCGGCGGCGTGGCTTTGCTGCGCGCGGCTTCGGCGCTGACTGGCATGAAGGTGGACGGCGACGAGCAGATCGGCGTCGACATCATCAAGCGTGCCTGCGAAGAGCCCCTTCGCGCGATCGCAAACAACGCCGGCTGGGAAGGCGCCATTGTGATCGGCAAGGTTCGCGAGAGCAAGGGCGCAAGCGAAGGCTTCAACGCCGCAACGGGCGAGTACGAAGATCTACTGAAAGCCGGCGTTATCGATCCGGCGAAGGTCACTCGTACTGCTCTGCAGAACGCTGCCTCGATCTCGGCGCTGATGCTGACGACCGAAGCGATGATCTGCGAGATCCCCGAGAAGAAGTCTGCCGCTCCGGCCGGTCCTGGCGGACACGGTCCGGAAATGGACTACTAAACTAGCCGGGCAGTTTACGGCACAGAACGGCCCGCTCCTTACCGGGGGCGGGCCGCTTCCGTTTTACCGATCGAAAGCGCCGGAAGTTGCCGTTACCAGTTTGTTAGCGATCCATCCGGCCGCCGGAACAGTGGCAGCGGCTGGCCTCCCTTGGTGACTTCCGCCAACACTTTCAATCCCGCGGGATTGAATTCCACGCCAAGGCCGGGGCGCTGGTTGGGATACAGCTTTCCGCCCTTGAAGTCAAAATCCTTCGCCAGATACTTCGCCGGCAAAGGCCCGGCGCCGCGCATCTCCATCAACACCGGTCCGGAAAACGTTCCACAGCAGTGTACAAGTGCCGCCTCCGAGATCGGCCCCGTAAAATGAGGCGTCAATCCCACATAGTGTGTTTCACAGATTGCGGCCTGCTTCATGTACTCGGTAATGCCGCCGCAGTTGGGGATGGAGACGCGGGAATAGTCGATCAATCGTCCTTCCACCAGTTCGTGCAGGCCGTCCCAGCGATCGGAAAAATGCTCGCCCACGGCGATCGGAACCTTCACCATTGGCCGCAGCTGACGATAGACACCCGGATTTTCACTTCGCACAAGATCTTCGACGAAATAAGGCTCCAGCGGCTCGATCAATGTGGAAAGCCGGACGGCATCGGCAAAATCGAGCCGTGTGTGATAATCGATCGCCCAGGAACCGGGCTTGCCCGTGCCTTCGCGGATTTCCTTGCAGGCTTCAAAGGTCCGCTGAACGATCTCCTGGGAAATGAATGGCTGACCGTTTCCCGGATCGAGAACTCCGGCACGGAAGGCACGAAACCCCGCATCGACGCATGCTTTGGCAGTTTCTTTCAACGAACCTGCGCGCGGGTAGCCCGTGGAGTAGCACTCTACATAATCCCGAGCCAGACCGCCAAGCAAATCGTGCACCGGCAAATTGAGGGCCTTGCCCTTGATATCCCATAGCGCCAGGTCGAGACCGCCCAGGGCGTGAATCTTTTCCCGGCCGGCCGGATAGAAATACCCGCGGTACATCAGCTGCCAAAGGGCTTCGATGCGGGTTGGATCCTTGCCGATCAATTGCACCGCGCAATCGTTGATCAAATCGGCTGTACCGCCTTCACCAATGCCGGTGATGCCCGCGTCTGTCTCGACGGTGATAATGTGATGACTCTGGTTGATAATCGGACGATTGATGGGCGACTCGTAGAGGCGCACGCGCGTGATCTTCATCTTTCGAATCTCGGCATCTGCCTTTTGCGCGAGTGGAAATGAAGCAGCGGCAGCGGCGGCCAGCGAAGTTTTCAGGAAGCGTCTGCGATTCATGATGTAGCCGGACGATTCTATCGCGATGGCAATTGGCGCGGGAAGCTCTAGTTTTTTAACTCCAATGAAGGCTCGGTAAGGTGACGCAAAATTTCGCGGATGTTTTGGTAGTGGGCGCGGGACCCGTTGGACTGACGATGGCAGCGGAGCTGGCACGGCACGGCGTTCGATCCCGCATTATCGACCGGCTCAAGACACCTTCTACTTACTGCCGCGCGGTCGGTGTGACGCCGCGCACTCTCGAGGTGTGGGAGGACATCGGTATCGCCGGCGCGGCGCTCGATTCCGGGCTGTGGCTGACGGGAATGCGACTGATTGTCGATGACGCTCCGCCGAAGGATTTGTTGCAGAGTTTTCCTGAATTGCCATATGGATTCTTCGGCTTGCCACAGTATGAAACCGAGCGAATTCTTGGAGAGCATCTGTCGCGCTGCGGAATTGACGTCGAACGCCCAACGGCACTGAGTTCGCTAGTTCCGGAAAATGGCGGGGTTCGAGTGACGCTCGAGCGAGGAGACGCGTCACGTGAAGAAGCAGTGTTTCGTTACGTTGTCGGCTGCGATGGAGCCCACAGCCCAGTACGCAGATCGTTGGGAATCCCATTTAACGGCGACCGCTTTCCCTCTGAGTTCATGTTGGGCGATGTTCGAATCGACTGGGACCTGCCCCGCGGCCTGGCCTTGCGGGCCGTCCGCACGCGAACGGACGCGGCCCCGGAGATGTTCATCGCGATTCCGCTGCCGGAACGCAATCGCTACCGTGTATCCATGCTGGCCCCGGAGCCCGGAATTGTTGCCGAAGCGGGACCAGCGGCGCCGGCAGTCATTCCGGAATCGCACGAGCACGGCGTGCAGTCGGAGCGGCCTGGTCCGAAGCTGGAAGAATTACAGGAGGTCGCCAATCGCCTGCTGCCGGACAAGCCGCGGCTGACAGATTTGCGCTGGTCATCGATTTTTCGGATCAGTATGAGGCTCGCCGAGCGCTATCGAAATGGAAACGCATTCATTGCCGGGGACGCCGCCCATATACATCCGCCTACCGGTGGACAGGGAATGAACACCGGCATTCAGGATGCCTACAATCTCGCATGGAAAATGGCGCTTGTCATAAACCGCGGCGCTGACCCCTCTCTACTCGACAGTTACGAGGAGGAGCGGCGCCCCGTTGGAGAGGATGTTGTCACGCGCACACGTGTGCAGAGTGAGGAAATGGGAAGGCGCGAAGGCAAAGAAGGGCGGCTGATCGATACTCAGTTGCTGGTGAATTATCGCGGGCGGACGTTATCCAGGGATTTGCTCGAGATCGCCGCGCCCGACGGCGCTCCGCATGCCGGCGACCGCGCACCCGATTGTGATGGCCTGCAGATGGACAACGTCCGGTCTCCACTGAGGATGTTCGACATTCTTCGCGGTACGCGATTCGTTCTGGCGATCTACTATGGGGATCGACTTACCGATGAACGGACCGCCTTCATTGAGGGTTTGGCAGCGAGGCTTCGAATCAGCTTCCGTTCGCTCGTTAAAATTGTGGCTATTGTGAGTGGCGAAGGATCTTTTCCTGCGCTGGCCGGCGCCACAGTATTGCGTGACACCGCGGGCGAATTTCAGAGCGTGTACAGCGCAAAGCCGGAGACCGGCTATCTATTCCGGCCTGATGGGTACGTCGGCTTACATCTCCGGCCAGTATCGGAAGATTCGATTCTGAATTATTTGAGACAAGTGGGACTGTTGTCACCAGGACATTAACCTGGGGAGATTGATGGAGATCTATCTGGAGAAACTATGAAAATATTACTATTCGCACTCAGTGCTATGACGATGTTCGGACAAGCGGCGCAGCAGCAACAGCAACGAGCGCCCATGTCGTTTTTCATAACAAGCACGGGTATCGGAAACGGCGCTAATCTGGGCGGGCTTGCCGGCGCGGATGCACATTGTCAGAAGCTCGCAACCGCCGTGGGCGCCGGCAACAAGACGTGGAAGGCTTATCTCAGCACTTCGGCGGCCGACGGCAAACCGGCGGTGAACGCACGGGATCGCATCGGCAATGGTCCATGGCATAATCAGCGTGGAACGATGGTGGCCCGGGATCTGGCCCACTTGCACGGCGACACCCTGGAAGCTGCTCGCACGGGTAACCTGCTTACCAAGAACAATGCGGTGAGCGAAAAGGGTGAGCTTGTGAATGGCGTAGGCGACAAGCCGAATATGCATGACATTCTCACCGGCACTCAGCCGGACGGCAACGCCTACACAGATGGCGCCGATCATACTTGCAAGAATTGGACAAGCGACGGCGAGGGCTCTGCCCAGGTGGGGCACCACGACCGGAATGGCGGCGGCATTTCCTGGAACTCAGTGCATGCATCGCGCGGATGCAGCCAGGAGAATCTGGTGGGAACGGGCGGCGCGGGCTTGTTCTACTGTTTCGCAGGTAATTAAGATCGAGCGCCGGAAAGCGTGCCGCGGCGAGCGGGTCAGTAGTCGGCGGCACCTGCGCGGTGCGCTTCCCGGTGGCGGCTCGGGTGGGCCTTTAACGTCGAAATGTTCGGAAGCTCCGTTCCCATATACGACGCGGAGGCCGCTGCCGTATCGAGAAAATACCGCGCCAGATCCGGATTCAGGCGGGACACGCTTTCCCATTGGCGGCGAAGGGATTCCAGATCGCCCGCCGCCAAGGCGCCAATCCACCCCTTTTTACCTGCCTTGAGATATGCGCGCCGGCCGCGCGAAACCACGGCGTCCGCTACGAGCTGTGCCTGTGAGAGCTTAACTCCGGTGGCGGTGAGGCACTCGACACTGGCGGCCATCAGCGGGGCTGTGAAGCTGCCGGCAATCGTGATTCCAGCAAAGAAAACGGCCTTGGTTCCCGGCGAGATTTCAAGCAGGCGGATACGCCCGGTCTCAAACAGGCGGCGCAGCATTTTCACAGTGCGGGAATCCCCTTGCGCCACAAGGCGCAATTCCGCCGATTCTTCGACAATGTCTATAGTGGCCGTGTGAGCTTGACGCAGACGGAAGGCGGATAGGTCTTCATCATCGACACTACTGTCGAGGAGGACAAGCGTCTTTCCCCGCCAATTTAGATGGGCATGTGTCAACTCTTCGAGTACTTGAGAGATCTGCGACGGCAGCACGGCGACAAACAGTACCGAGCATCCGTTCAGCGCGTCATAACCGGCCGATGCATAACCCGCGTGCATCGCGTTGACAATTCGGCTGGCGACGCGAATACTCGTCGATTTCACGGGTCCCAGGCGATCCCACAGTGGTGTAACTTTGGCGATCCAGGATTGTTTGACGCTACCCGCGCACACCAACCCCATCGGCTGTTGGTTCACTCTTTCCCTCGCTGTCAACATTAGAAGAGCCGCCAAATGGACTTGGCGATTTCAGACTCTTGATGCGATCACGGATAGCGGCTGCTTTCTCGAATTCAAACTTCTTGGCCGCTTCCCGCATTTGATTCTCCAGATCCGCCAGGAATTCGGAGCGCTGCTCTGGCGTCATTTCACCGGCGTCATCGTTGACTTCAAGAGGCACCGTCACATAGTCGGCTTCCGCCACGGCCACCAGCGCCATATCAATTGGTTTTGAAATCGATTCCGGCGTGATCCCGTTCGCCAGATTGTACTCCCGCTGAATGGCGCGGCGGCGATTGGTCTCATCGAGCGCGCGGCGCATGCTCTGCGTCATGACGTCCGCGTAGAGTACCGCCCGCCCGTGCACATTGCGCGCGGCGCGGCCGATCGTTTGGATCAGCGAGCCGCTTGACCGGAGGAAACCTTCCTTGTCAGCATCGAGAATCGCCACCAGCGTCACTTCGGGAAGATCGAGCCCCTCGCGAAGAAGGTTGACGCCGATCAATACATCGAACTCGCCGCGCCGCAGATCTCTCAAGATCCTGATGCGGTCGAGCGTTGAAACCTCGCTATGAAGATACCGGCACTTCACGCCTACTTCGGAATAGTACTCGGCGAGATCTTCCGCCATCCGCTTAGTAAGAGTTGTAACGAGCGTACGCTCGTTGCGTTCGGCCCGGTTGCGAATTTCGTTCAGCAAGTCGTCCACCTGACCCTTGATCGGGCGGATCTCCACCTCGGGATCAACGAGGCCGGTGGGGCGAATAATCTGCTCGACTACCACGCCCGCGGACTTGGTTAGCTCATAAGGTCCGGGTGTCGCAGAGACGTAAATCACCTGGTTCACCCGGTTTTCGAACTCCTCAAATGTGAGCGGCCGGTTGTCCAGCGCGCTGGGCAACCGGAAGCCAAAACCGACCAGCGTTTCCTTGCGCGATCGATCCCCGTGATACATGCCCTGTACCTGCGGCACCGTTTGATGGCTTTCATCCAGAAAGATCAGGTGGTCGGAGGGCAGGTAGTCGAGCAGAGTCGGGGGCGCTTCGCCGGGCAGCCGGCCCGAGAAGTGCCGGCTGTAATTCTCAATCCCATGGCAATATCCGACCTGACGGATCATCTCAAGATCGAACATCGTTCTCTGAAAGAGCCGCTGCGCTTCAATCAGTTTTCCTGACTTTTCGAGCTCCGGCTGCCAGACCGCCAGTTCTGCTTCGATGCTTTTCATGGCGCTCTCCCGCTGCTCGGGCGTGGAGACATAGTGCGTTTTCGGATAAATCGGCAGGCGCTGATACGTTCTTCGCACCTGTCCAATCAGCGGATCGATTTGCGAAAGGCTTTCGATTTCATCGCCCCACATTTCTATGCGAAAGGCGTAATCGTCATAAGTCGGGTAGACTTCTATGACATCGCCGCGGACACGGAAAGTACCGCGCCGGAAGTCCGAATCACTACGGTCGTAGAGGATGTCCACCAGACGGGCGATAAGATCCTGGCGCTTGATCTTTTGCCCTTTTTCGAGCATCAGCAGCATGCCGTAATATGCTTCCGGCGACCCCAATCCATAAATGCAGCTAACGCTCGCGACAATAATGCAATCGCGGC
>CAYTVP010000250.1:0-6804 GCA_964441675.1 uncultured Solibacteraceae bacterium
GCCGCTGCGGCAATCGCGATGATGAGCGTGATGACGTGCGAAACAAGCGAGGAACAAAACACCGACACAGGTACCATCTCGGAAGGAAAGATTGATTTGGTGATCAGGTTGGAAGACTCAAGCACGCTGGTCGTTGAGCGCGAGACCGTATCCTGAAACAGCATCCACGGCAGGTATCCGCAAAAGAGAAACAGCGTGTAGTTGTCTGTGCCGGCGCCCGCGGGAACAGGCATGCGGAGACAAATGTGAAAAACGAAGGTCCAACTGGCCAGCAGCACCAGAGGATGGATCACGCTCCACAGCCAGCCTCCCGCCGATCCAACGAACCGGCGCTCGAAATCCCTTCGGACCAGCTGGTACAGCAGAGCACGCCGCTCCACCATGTTCTTGAAAAAATGTTTGCCGGGAAAAGTCACGGAACTACTGTTGTTGCTGCTGCTGGACCAGTTCGTCTTCGCCGATGGGTTCCCATTCGATAATCTGCATCAGTTCTTCTTCGAGCGGCGGCGGCGCCTCGGATTGCGTCACCTGAACCGCCACATACAATTCGCTGTTCGCTTTCCCTTTAAAGATGCCATGCGTCGGCGGGACATCGGAATAGTCGCGCCCGATGGCAGTACGAACATGACGCTCGCCGACAAGGAGATTATTAGTCGGATCGAACCCCACCCAACCCAACCCGGGCAACAGCGCCTCCACCCAGGCATGAGTTGCGCCATCGGACGACCGGTCATTGTCGAATCGCCCGTGAAACAGATACCCGCTGACATAACGGCACGGCAAACGGAGTTTCTGCCGCACCAGCGCGATCATGACATGCGCGAAATCCTGGCAGACGCCCCGCCGCGATGCCAATGCGTCGTCGATCGGAGAATCCACCTTGGTGCTGTTCTTGGTGTAATCGAACGCATGAAAGATGCCGGCGTTCACTTCCTGTAAAAGGGATAGGGGATCGCTGCGGCGCCTGATATCGAGAGATTCAGCCAAGTCGTTCAATAACGTTGTCGGCTTTGTATAGTCGCTCGGCAGCAGAAACTCCCAATAATCTCCAGATGCCACATGGCTATCGATTTCATTCCAGGCGGATGGGGTGAGCTGGCCGGGTAAAGCAACCGGTACGCCAGTCTCAACCTTCGCTTCGGCGATAATCTGCAACTGGGTATGACGGCCGGGAACAGAAAAGTGATGAACGATATTCCCGAGATAATCCCGGTAATTCAGTATTCGTGTTTTGGGGCTCACCAGCAGGTCGAACGACAAGGAGCGCTGCGCCCCTTCCGTGCGCGGCTGCTTGCGCACCTCCATAATGCTTTCCTGAACCGCCGAATCGTATTTGAAGCGCGTTTGATGACGTACGGAGAAGAACATAGCTAGGACATCCGGGCGGATTCAATCGGGTAATCGATATAGCCCTGGTAGGCTGAGGCGTGAATCTGGCCACACTGGCGTTGGATGCTCTCCAGGTAGCTATGGATCCCCTGACTCATAATTTCGTCGATCTGGGTGAAGCTTAGCGACGCGCGAAGCCGGCCGGCCAATCGCGCTACTCTTGCGCCCTTTCGCGATGCGCTCGCTTCCGGCAGTGCGTTCAGCGATGCCTGAATACGATCCACGGAGAAGCGTACCGCGTAGGGGAACTCGGCATTCAGCATCAGAAACTCTGCGATGCCATCGGGGGTCAGTCCCGACGAGCTGTGCTTTAAATACGCTTCAAACGCCGAGCAGGAGCGCAACAGTCCGAGCCATTCCAGATGCTCGGCCGCATCGGTGGAGCTCTCAAACCCTTCCTGATAGGCGCTGAAATGGACATCCAACAGCCGCGCCACCGAAAGCGCGCGTTCGAGATGCCGTCCAATCTGTATGAACTGCCATCCTTCGTCGTGCGCAATCGTGGAATCGGTTAGTCCCTGGAACAAGAACGCTCCCGTTCGCACTTCGTCCAGGAACTCGGTGAGATCGATCTCTGAGACGCTGTCGTCGATCGGGGCTCCACGGACCTGGTGATACAACCGGTTCAATTGCTCCCACATCGGTCCGGAAATCTGTTCTCTCACCTGACGCGCATTCTCTCGCGCATGGACGAGACAGGACATAACGCTCGATCGTTTGCCGTCGCCGAGGATCAACAACCGGGGAATAGCCGAGGTTTGGATTTCGCGGTCTTCCGGCAGCGGCGCTCCCATGCTCGCGAACACGCGGCCCCAGCGACGGTCGGCAGACTCGATCTGCTGATCCAGCATCAGGTTAAACTGCACTTCAACCTGACGCGCAATATGCTCCGCGCGCTCCAGATATCGGGCCATCCAATATAGACTGTCTGCGACCCGGGATAACATCTCAGTTATACAGGACCCAGGTGTCCTTGCTGCCTCCTCCCTGTGAGGAATTGACAACGAGCGATCCGCGCCGGAGCGCCACCCGCGTCAGGCCGCCTGGAATAATCGTGATCTTCTCGCCGTAAAGAATATACGGACGCAGATCGATGTGGCGTGCCTCGACGTTGCCGTCGCAAAAGACAGGCGCCCGCGAGAGCTTCAAAGTCGGCTGAGCGATGTAGTTTCGCGGATCGGCAAGAATACGCTGCCGGAACTCCTCCTGCTGCTCAAGAGACGAGTGCGGCCCGATCAGCATTCCGTAGCCGCCGGATTCTCCCACGGCTTTTATCACCAGGTTGCCGATATTTTGCAATGCATAATCCCGCGCGGCACTGTCGGTCAGGACATACGTTTCCACATTCGGGAGAATTGGATCCTGGTCCAGGTAATACTTGATGATCTGCGGAACGTAGGCATACAAAGCCTTGTCGTCGGCTACGCCCGTCCCAAGCGCGTTGCAGAGAGTAACATTGCCGGCACGATAGGCATTGAACAGGCCCGGTACTCCGAGACCGGAATCGCGCCGGAACGCCAGCGGATCGATGAAATCGTCATCGATTCTCCGGTAGATGACATCTACGCGCTTCAAACCGGAGGTAGTCCGCATATAGACCATGTTGTCGTAGACAACCAGATCGCGCCCTTCAACCAGCTCTATACCCATCTGGCGGGCAAGAAATGTGTGCTCGAAATAGGCGGAATTGAAGACTCCAGGCGTCAACAGAACAACGGCCGGATCGCCAGGCGTTTGCGGCGCCAGCGTCCGCAAAGTGGAGAGCAGAGCCTGCGCGTAGTCCTCGATGGGGCGGACGCTGCACTGGCGGAACAGCGCCGGGAAGATCTTCTTCATCACCTGCCGCGAGGTCAGCATGTAGCTGACGCCGGACGGCACGCGAAGATTGTCCTCAAGCACCTGAAAACTACCGTCGGGGCCACGCACAAGGTCCGTACCGGTCACGGTGATGTAGATGTCTCGCGGAACACGCAGCCCCTTCATCTGGCGGCGGAAGTGCTTGCAGCTATAGACGATTTCCCGCGGGACTATGCCATCGCTGAGAATCTTTCCCTCATGATACAGATCCTTGAGAAACAGGTTGAGGGCGATAATTCTCTGCTCGAGACCGCGCTCGATATGCGCCCACTCGCTCGCGGTGATGATCCGCGGCAGAAGGTCGTGAGGAAAAATTCGCTCAGTGCCCTCATCCCGGCCGTACACGGTGAATGTAATGCCCTGGTGCAGGAATGCCAGATCAGCTGCTTGCTTCCGGCGCTGCATCTCGTCGGCCGGAAGATCCTGCAACAGCTCAAATAAATGACGGTAGTGCGGTCTTGGTTCGCCATCCGGCTGAAACATTTCGTCCCAGGCGGAATCCAGCTCATAGTCCCGGAACGGAGTTGGAAGTGTGGGAACGTACATCAAAAAAGGCTAGTTTAGCAGGAGCATCGTGCGTCTCTAATAAGAAGACTTGATAACGGAATACGGCTTCTTTGTATAAGGTTTTCCCGTAAAACCAAGTCCAAAAGGTAGTACTCTGAAAGTAAGGCGCACACAACGCAGGAAAAGAGATGCGCCTACTGACATCTGGGGAGGGGGCGTGTCAACGCAAAAACGATCATCCCTTGCGGTGGTGATCCCGGCGTATAACGCCAGTTCAGAGTTACATCAATGTCTCTCGGCCATTCAGGCCGGCACTGTCCAACCGGATGAAATTATTGTAGTTGACGACGGATCTACCGATGATACCCGGCAGGTTGCGGTCGAATTTGGTGCGACTATTCTTTCAACCGGAGGCCGCTGTGGACCAGCGTTCGCTAGAAACTTGGGAGCCGCCAAAGCGGTAAGCGATATCGTTTTTTTCCTGGATGCCGATGTCTGCGCGCATCCAACCTGTCTGGAGAAGTGCCTCGCGAACTTTGAGAATCCAGACGTGCATGCCGTGATCGGAAGCTACGATTCCGCTCCCGCGTGCCAGCAGTTTCTGTCGCAGTACCGGAATTTGATGCACCACTACGTGCACCAGATTTCCTCCCGCCAGGCCACTACTTTTTGGAGCGGTTGTGGAGCGGTACGGCGTTCTGTTTTTCTCAAGATGCGCGGGTTCGACGCCAGTTATATCCGGCCGGCGATCGAAGACATTGAACTCGGATATCGCCTGCACAATGCCGGGTACAACATCGTTCTCGATGCCGAAATGATGGTGAAGCACCTGAAAACGTGGACTTTGCAGAACATGGTCAAGACCGACGTTTTCGACCGCGGTATTCCCTGGACCCGGCTGATTCTGCGCGCCGGGCGCATGCCGAACGATTTGAATTTGAAATGGCATCAGCGTGTCAGCGTCCTGCTTGCGGGATTGTTGCTGTTGCTTTGCGCGGTGGCTACCTTCCAGCACGGCGGGACATTTCTGACACCGTTAGCCGGGGTGCTGCTTCTGACGCTCGGCAGCTTCTGGGTCACCGACGCCGTCGCTCCGCGCAACTGGATGATCCGTGTAGCACTAGGCATCTCGCTGGGGGTCTTTTCTGCTCTCGCTCTGTACCACGGACTCGAACGGCTGGTTTGGCTTTTGGCGGGCGCCTATATCCTTCTTTTCAGCCGCGAATTGATCGCCTTGTATGCCGGAAGACACTGGCGAAAGAAGCTGGGCTGGGTTTATGGCGCGTACCTTTTGGTGGCCCTGGGATTTATGGTCACCGCGATGCCTCGTAACCCCACCGTAGCCCTGCTGGCTGTCCTGCTGACAGTGACGGTGATTCTCAATTTCCGGTTCTATGCGTTCCTGTTTTCGCAGCTAGGCAGGCTTTACACCGTATCCAGCATCCCATTTCATATCCTGCATCACTTCTACAGTGGCGTCTCGTTCGTGATGGGATTGGCTGCGCACTTCTGGGACCGCCACGTGCGTCGCGGGGGTACGTTAGAAGGAAACCGCCCGTAAGCTGATATCCTCAACCTGAGTCTGCTAAGACATCAATGAAGTGAGAGGTATCGCCCAAACCCACCGTCAACTCTTAGTCGGTCTGGATGCAATGGAGTGGGACTTGGTGCGTCAATGGGCTGCCTCGGGTAGTCTTCCCACTTTCGACAGGCTGATCCGGAAAGGATTTTCGGCCGAGCTGGAGACAACCGCCGCACAGCTTCCCGATACTGTCTGGGCGTCGCTTTACAGCGGACTGAACCCCGCGAAGTTTCAGAAATACTTCTACATACAGTACGATCCCGCGACCGGAGATCTACGCCATGCCTCCGACGACGAAGCGGCTGCGACACCTTTCTGGGAGCACCTCTCTCAAGCCGGCCGTCGTGTTGCCGTAATCGACGCTCCGAAATTTTGCCTCAGCTCTCCGTTGAACGGAATTCACCTGGCCAATTGGGGAGCACATGCCACCAAGACGGCACGAGCATCGTATCCGCCGTCGCTTGTGACTGACATCGATCGCCGCTTTGGACGCCATCCTGTGGGCGATTGCGACAAGGTGGACGATAACGCACGGTCGCTAAACGACCTGAAATCCCGCATCCTGGCGGGCGTGAAGCTGCACGGAGAACTGTTTCGCGCCCTGCTCGTAGAAAACGATTGGGATCTTTTCTTTGCCAACTTTTCGGCACCTCACTGTATCGGGCACCACTTCTGGAAGCAGCACGAGGATGCCATGGCTGCCGGGGGGACAACTGACGACGCAATAAAGGAAGTCTACGCCGCCATAGACCGGGAGATCGGCCAGCTGATGGAGCTTGCCGGAGATGAGGTGCGAGTCCTGGTCTTTGCCGGCCATGGAATGGGCCCTCTTCGTCACGCTTCCTGGAATCTGTCGGAAATCCTCGACTTGCTGGGTTATGGCCGGACAGACCTGCCTCGCCCGGTCGCCCCCGTCCGGGCACGCGCGGCGCATATCAACCCCTGGCGACTGCTCAGGCTGCTGTTGCCAAGCAAGTTGCAGTACGCGATCAAGGCTGCCCTGCCGAAGAGAATCGAGGACGAGCTGCTTTTTCGCTGGTATGCCGGGCCGCGTGATTGGAAGAAGCGAAAAGCATTTGCGGTACCAAACAACGATTCGACGGGCGCCATTCGCATAAACCTGAAGGGCCGGGACCGGTATGGAATTGTCGAGCCGTCCGAATATGAGCGTATTTGCGACGATATCGTGGCCGCCGTGGGAGAGCTGATCGACCCCGTTACAGGCCGCCGGGTGGTCCGTGAAATCTCCCGATCGCGAGATGTTTTCGATGGCCCGTACCTGGACCATCTACCCGATATCACCATCCTGTGGGAGCAATCGTTTGATTGGTCCGCCGTGTCGAGCCAGCGGATTGGCACATTGAATATTCGCACGCAGGACGGACGCTCCGGCACGCATACGCCCCACGGATTTCTGCTCGCGGCTGGGCCGGGCGTGGCACCGGGAACGTCGGGCCGGCATACGATTT
>CAYTVP010000251.1:0-6750 GCA_964441675.1 uncultured Solibacteraceae bacterium
TGGGCGCCAAGCGGCCCGTTTGGATACCGGCGCAAGCCTTCGGGCTCGAACCTCACCCAGTCGATGCCGAGGTTCCGGAGGCGCCCCGCGCGCTCAGCATCCACGCGCCGGGCCACGACCATGTAGCCTTTACGCGCCGCTGTATAGTATTCCAACCGTTCAGCCAGCTGTTTCTCGTCGATATCGAGAGTTGTTGCCAGCAAGTGAACTGCAAACTGGCGATCCTTGATATGCCGCGGGTTGACCGTTACCGTTTCGACGGGAACGCTCATGGCAAGCACTCGTTCATTGCGGTCGAGGATCGCGCCGCGCGGCGCTTGTACCTCTTTCAGCTTTGTTTGCTGGTGGAGTGCATAATCACGATACTCGGCGTGGTTGAAGACCTGTAGGAATATCAGACGGGCCAGGATTAGGGCGGCCCAAAGAAAGGCCACCCGTGTCAACCAGCGTACGCGCCGGCTGTCAGCGGGATCGGCGTGAGGAAACATGGATACTGGCTCCTGGCTGCGGAGGACCTGTAACGCATCCTCTCCGGCCGGCTCAACCGGGAGGCGACCCGGCAGCGCCGTTACTTCGTCTGGAGACGCGCGAGCGAATCCTTCGGCTGTATAAATTGGACCTGCTCGACGGACGGCGGCGCGAATTCCCTGGTCTTTGCCAACTGCTGCATGCGCTCGATGCTGAGAAGGCGGGCTTCTTCCCACTCAAGCGTCCGTAGTTCTTTGAGTGACTGCTCGCGGACTTGCTTCAACCGGTCCAACTGGTAACCGGCCAGTAACCGGTAGGCGCCCGGCAACAACAGGCCTACGACAAGCGCCGCGGCGGCAAAAGATCCGCCGATCGCCTTCCAGGCCGTACGGCCGGATCCCGGATCCGCCTGGCGGCGGACACCGGTATTGTCGAAGCGCTTGATGTAAAGATAGACATCTTCATTCGGCAGCGGACGCAGAAGGTATAGATCGGTGCCAGCCGGCTCGGATTCGGCTCGCACCACCGTCTGCGTCTCGCTGCCGCTCCCCTCATCGCGAGAATCTTTCCAGGACAACTTATGTGCCAGGGTCGCCATTTTTCTTTATTCGCCTAGTTCTTTTCGATCGCCCGTAATTTCGCGCTTCGGGCTGACGGATTGACTGCCGCCTCGGCAGCCGCCGGCTTGACGACATGCTTAGTCAAGATCGCCGCAGTACCCTCGCGCGATAACCTTTGAAATTCGTGCTTCACAATTCGATCCTCGATCGACATGAAGGTGAGAATCACCACCCTGCCGCCGGGACCGACCAGCCGCGGCGCCGCATCGAGCAGCACCCGGAGTTCTTCCATCTCGTTGTTCACTGCCAGCCTCAAGGCCATGAAGGTTCGCGTGGCGGGGTGCAAACGTCCCGTTCGCAGCGCGGCCTGCTCCACTACCCTGGCAAGGTGCAGAGTGGTATGTATCGGCCGCGCCCGAACGATTGCCCTGGCGATCTGCCGCGACCTCCTTTCTTCGCCGAACTGAAAAATCAGATCGGCGAGAGCCTTTTCGGCTATCTGGTTGACCAGATCCGCCGCGGTAGAACCGGAGCTCCGATCCATCCGCATATCGAGCGGCCCGTCGTTCATCAAACTGAAACCGCGTCCGGCATCCGTCAGCTGATACCGTGAAACGCCGAGGTCTGCCAGCAACCCGGCCGCGGGCGGCAACCCCGATTCCGCAAAGCGCCGCTCCAGCGTTGAAAATGATCCCTGGGAAAACCGCACCCGGTCCGGGTTGGCAATTCTCTCCCTCGCTAGCGCTAAGGATTCCGCATCCCGGTCGCTGGCGAAGACCATTCCTGTGCTCAACTGCGCGGCGATTTCCGATGCATGTCCTCCGAGACCGGTAGTCGCGTCGATATACACTCCGTCCGGACGGATTGCCAGATACTCCAGCACCGGTCCGCTCATGACAGAAATGTGCATACATCAAAATCAACGCAATCCCTTCATCTCTTCCGCGAGAATGTCGTCCGCGGTGACCTTCTTCGCGTCCGCCAGATCTTCCGCGTCCGTCGTTTCGCTCCAAAGCTGTATGACGCCGTCGAAACACATCACCTTCACCGGCTGGTTCTCAATGCCCATCTCCCGGCGAAGCTCGTTATTCACCAGCACGCGGCCCTGGTCATCCATCCGCGAATCCGCGCCATATACCATTGCCAGTTTGTGCATCCGGCGGCGCCGCGGAAAGTCCTCGCCTGCGGCAGTGAGATGTTTTTCGCTTTGCTCCCACACCGAGTCAATGTAAATTCGAGCTATGCGGCCGTCGAAGCTGGTGACGAACAGATCCTTTTCCCCAAGCTGCTCCAAATACGTCTTAAACAAAGCCGGCAGCTTTACGCGGCCTTTGTCGTCGCAGCGAGCCGGAAAAATCCCCCTGGGAGCTTTGATCCGAGTTTTAGAGGGTGTCTCTTCCACGCCTGCCACTTTTGAACACGTTTAGACCACAAACGATCCACAGACAATATTTTCACGGGTGTCTGGACGATTCAAGTCCCTTTGTATTTTCTTCGCCTTTAAATTATTTAGGAGATATAGCTTCGCGGCTGAGGGAATACGTCGGCGTGCTGAAAAGCACTTAGGTACGGGGAATAAAGACGAACTTCTCGATTGAAATTTTGGCGCTGTGCGAGCTTCGCACCGGAGTGAGATGGAACCTCACCAAAACTTCGTCGAACTGCGAGAATGAGGCGTCCTGCGGTATCGCGAAGCTCAACGTTTCCGAGTAGCGTTGCTGCCGGCTGCTCGGAGTGCTGATGACCGGAAGCCGCCCTAGGCTGCGGCTCTCGCCGTTCCGTGTCGAGTCAATCAGCATAAGCTCCAGGAAAACAGACGGCGGAAAGCGGTCTGCGTTGACAACGGCCACTTCAATCGCGCTGCAGCAAGCCAGATCAATCACACGTCCGAAGTTTTGATGCGCTTCCATGGAGAGCGGCCTGCGATCCGCCGAACGAAAGCTTTGCTTCGAGGGGCTGCCACGCGTTTCGAAGGAATGCGGCGGGGGGCGCCGGTACGGAAACTTGTAAAGCCAGTAAACACCAAAAAACGGAATACTGAGCGGGTGCGATTTGGCCGCGGCGAACAGATCGCGCCGCATTGCGGGCAGCGGTGGGACCAGCAGTGTATGTTTCTCTTCCTCCGGCCAAAGAATCACACCGTCGTACTCGCCGCCGGAATCTGCCGATGGACCACTGTAGCTGGCGGAGGCCGTGGAGGGTCTAGCTCCAAAAAATGACGGCATCGACGGCTGGCCGGATCGAAACCGCGCGTAGGGCGAAAGAATCACCATCGTTAGTGCGAGCGCGGCGGCAACCGAACCCAAGGTGCGGCCTCGTACCCGCGGCCATGGCAGCGCCGCCCAGTACGGGCGTAGCTCCCAGGCGATCCAGCCGCTAACCACCGCAAGTGCTGCTGCCGCCGCGGCGCGTTTTTCGCCGATTTGCGCAACGACAACCAGATGCAGGAGGATGGCCGCCGCGAACGAAAGAAGAAAAGGCGCCGCTTTGAGCCGGACGCGCGCCTTCGCCGGATGCAGGGCCACGGTGGTGAATACGATCAGCGGAAGAATCAGGACGAGGAACTCCCGGCCTCTTCTCAGGCTGAGAACCAGCGGCACCATCCAGGCGGCGATCGTATAAGCCTGAAGTCTTCTATGCTTCGTCAGCCGCCACCCGGCTGCGGCGGTCGCGATTCCGGTCAGCACCAGCGCCAGCGACAGAGTGATCGTTGCCCGCCAGGTTTCAATGAAAAACGGAACACGCCTGACAGCGAAAATCAGCGCGAGCAGGGTAAGCCCGAGCGGCGCGTAGAAGCTGAAATTCGGGTGGAGGCGCTTCAAAAAAGAACAGCTCCGATGGTCATTAGACGCACGGAGTATCGGGAAAGTGCCCTCGCGCTGCCGGATGTCTTACAGTTGCGTTGCAGTTGATGCTGTGATACATCTCCCTGCACCATGGATCGGGTTCAGCTTACTCTCACGCTGTTCAGCCTGGCCTGCCTGCCCGGATGGGGCCAGAACTTCGGCGAAATCACCGGGACAATTTCCGATGCGACGGGGGCGCTGATTCCCGGCGCGACCATCACGGCTGTTAATACCGGCACCAACCAGTCGCGAGCCGCTAAGACGAACCAGAGCGGCGTATACAGTCTCCCGTATCTTGTTCCCGGCCAGTATGATCTGCGCGTCGAGAATCAGGGATTCAAGCCCATCAACCAGCGCGGCATGACAGTCGATGTCGGAGGCACCATCCGCGCGGACTTTGTCCTGACGGTCGGCGATGCGTCACAGCAGATTGAGGTGACAGCCGCTCCGCCATTGCTGACAACGGAATCGACAGCGCTGGGAACGGTTATCGAGAACCGGCGAATTGTCGAGCTGCCGCTAAATGGCCGCGACTATCTGCAGCTGGTAACGCTCAGTCCCAACGTCACCCAGGAGGGCGGCGCCGGGGGCGCGGGCGGTTTGCAGGGCGGCGTTCGCAGCCAGACGTCGCTATCGGTTGCCGGACAGCGCCTGGAATATAACCGGTACACGTTGGACGGCGTCGAGAACACAGACCCGAACTTCAATTCCTACATCATCCGGCCTTCTGTCGACGCGATCCAGGAGTTCAAGGTCCAAACCGGCGTATATTCTGCCGAGTTCGGGCGCGGATCCTCTCAAATCAACGTGACTACAAAATCCGGCTCGAACGAATATCATGGCGCTGCCTTCGAGTTTCTGCGCAACTCGGCGATGGATGCGCGCGAATGGCGGCAGGACGGGGCAAAGAATCCGTTCCGGCGGAACAATTTCGGATTCACACTGGGCGGACCTGTTCGGATTCCGAAGCTGTTCGATGGCCGCGATAAGTTGTTTTTCATGTCGAACTATGAGGCGCTGCGCGACCGGCTGACGACGCAAAGGGTGGCTTCTACGGCGACAACCGCTATGCGCGCCGGAGATTTCTCCGGCCAAAGCCGGATTATCTACGATCCACAGACTCGCGTCTTCAATAGCGCGGGAGTCGCGGTTTCGGCATCGCCCTTCCCGGGGAATCGCATTCCTTCCGATCGCTTCGACCCGGCGGGCCTACGCCTGCTGGAGTTCTACCCGGAACCGACGGTGCCCGGCGATAATCTCGTCCGAAACTATATCCGCAACGCGGTGTCCCCGACCGACTCCGACCAGTTCAACCAACGGATCGACTTCAACGAGAGCTCGAACTCGAACTGGTTTGGGCGGTATAGCTGGGCGTCCGATCTTCAGATTCCGGCTGCGAACTTCCTTCCCGACAGTCAGCGCACGGAGACCAATGTCCAGCAAGCGATGATTTCGAACACCCGGATTCTTAGCTCGACTCTTGTGAATGAGGCCCGCATCGCCTGGAATCAGTTCAAAAACGATGTTGTCGGTTATTACGCGAACACGCGGGACGTGCAGCAGGATCTTGCCATCACGGGACTTTTCGCAGCCAGTCCCCTGGCATACGGTGTTCCGGCTATCGGCCTGGGCGGCGGACTGAACGGTTTCGGCGGCGTCACGCCCTGGGTGACTCGGAATACAGGCTTTCAGTTCATTGACAACGTATCGTGGATTCGCGGACGGCATTCTATCCGGTTTGGTGTCGAAATCGGACGCGATCGCTACAACCAGTACGGGAATCAAAAAGCGACCGGCGAATTCCTGTTCGATGGGCAGTCCACCTTCAATCCCTCGAACCGCGGCGCGACGGGGTTCAACTTTGCCGATTTCATGCTTGGCTTGCCGGCACAATCGGCCCGCGTCGTCGCCATGGCCAACGGAATGCTACGCCGCAGCTCTTACTTCACCTATATACAGGACGACTGGAAGATTACTTCCCGTATCACGCTCAACATCGGGCTGCGGTATGAAAACTCGCGTCCGTGGGCGGACAAGTATCGCGGCATTATGAATGTCCAGTTGTTCAATCCCGGCGTCGGGCCGAACGGGATTTTACCGGATGCGCAGTTGCCGATTATCACCCGTCCGGGTGAAGGCGATTTCTACGAAGACCTGAACTTCCGCTTTGCCGATGGACAGCTTACACAGGCCGGGGATCAGTACATGGGCCGCAGCCTGGTGCATCCCGACAACAATAACTTTGCCCCGCGCATTGGTATCGCTTACAGCCCGTCGGATCGCTGGACAATCCGTGCCGGCGCCGGCGTGTTCTTCGTGCAGGATTCCGGAAATCCGGTATTCGATATGGCGCGTAACATGGCCGGCAGGGACCTTTTCGTCACCAGTATTGAGGACCGCACTGCGCAGCTGGTTGACCCATGGGCTTTGGCGAGACAACAATTCACTTGCACCGGATATAGCGGTCCATGCCTCGGGTCACCGCAGATTCTGGGTAACATTCAGCACATGCGCACGCCGTACGTCCAGCAATGGATGTTCAACGTGCAGCGGCAACTGGCGGATACTCTCGTCCTCGAAGTCGGCTATCTGGCGAATGCGGGGCACAAACTGCAACGGTTCCGTATCTACAATCAGCCGGTGGTGAAGAATGGGCCATCGGACACCCGAAGCGTCTCCCAAAGAACTCCGTGGCCTATGTATGGACGTCTTCAAGAAGTAGATGGAAGCTCGAATTCGAACTATCACTCACTGGGAGTCAAGCTGACGCAACGCATGAATCACGGTTTGACGTACCTGATGAGCTTTACCTACGCCAAGGCAATCGACGGCGGCAGCGCCTTACGGACAAACTCCGGAGATACTTTGTGGCCCGT
>CAYTVP010000252.1:0-6748 GCA_964441675.1 uncultured Solibacteraceae bacterium
GGCGAAACGTGGGCTGGTGCCCGTGGGGTCGATCTGCGGGGATTGACGATAGTCGGCTATTGCTGTGGCTCCGCATTGACCGCGGGTGCGATCGCGCTCACGGGACCGATTGGTTTCGTCGGCTTGATTGTTCCTCACATGGTCCGGTCGCGCATCAGCCCTGACAATCGAATTCTCATGCCGTGCTCGTTACTTCTCGGCGGAGTTCTCCTGGCGGCTTCCGATACCATCGGCCGCGTCGCGTTTCCACCCTCCGAATTGCCAGCGGGAGCTGTTATGGCGATTCTCGGCGGACCCTACTTGGTATGGCTCGTTCGGCGAAGGTTCTAGAAATGAATTTTCCGTACCGGCAAAGAGTCACACGGGCAGATGGGCGCACCATCAATGTCGTTCAGCGCCGCGGTCATCTTTCGTATTGCTACGGCGCTTGTTGCTGTGGACGCACGGACAGAGGATACCAGGCGGTTCCAGTAGATACCTATAAAGAGGAGTGGCTCAAGCGAAAAGTGCGCAATATTGTGCACCTCACCAAGGGAGGCTGCCTGGGGCCTTGCCCGCTTGCCAACGTGGCAAGCCTGGAATTTGACGGCCAATCGATCTTTTTTCAATCCGTATCGGAATCTTGGCAGGTACGGCTGATCTTCGACTACATCGAATCCATGATTCGGGCGGACCGCTTTCTCCCGCCACCGCCGGAACTTGCCGTGTTTGCCTTCGATTTCTACGACTGGAATTCCCGCCCGCGACTTCCGGTCGTTAAAGTCCCTGACACTCCTGTAAATCCGTACCTCATCGCCTTTCTCACGCATGCAGGAACAGATCTGATGACTATCGACAGAGCCCGGCCGGACCTGCCTTCGGATCTGAATGTGCTCGGATTGTCGCTGCTGTCGATTGTCAGTGATGAGCAAATGCTCGCGACGTTGAACGGGGAGCTTGCGACTGCTGGCATCGTTCTCCTGAGGATTCATGGACGTCTGGAATCCATACCGTCGATCGAACTGCTGCGGGAACGTTGCCATGATCGGGGACAGCGGCTGGTGGTGGTGAGCGGCACTGGCGAGCTGGACCCTCACATGGCTCAGGCCAGTGACGCGTCCACGGATGTTCTTCAGGCCGTCACGACTTATCTGATGTGTGGAGGAACCGGAAATTTCATTGAGTGTCTGAAGTATCTTTCGGATCGGCTGTTGCTGACGGGTCATGGTTATCATGAGCCGCAGCAGACTCCCGAGCATGGCGTGTATCTTCGCGACATAGAGGGCGCCGATATCTCTGATTGGGAGAAGCAGGCCGACCCGTCCAAGCCCGTAGCAGCGATTCTGTTCTACCGCGCTCATCTTCTAAGCGGCAATACGGAATTTATCGATGCCTTAGCAGAGGCTCTCGCGGCCCAAAGATTGGAGCCGTTGTGTATTTTCACGTCCAGCTTAAAAGAGCAGCGCGACGGAATTCCTTTGGCGTTCCACATTTTCGGTAGCAAGCCAAGCATCGTGATCTCCACTCTTTCCTTTGCCCATGGAGAAGTGAATTCCGGAAACGTTTCGCTGGCTGGCGCAAATATTGGAGTGCTGCAGCGTCTCGATGTGCCGGTCCTCCAAACTACGGCGGTGAGTGTTCCTCGAGCTTCGTGGGAGATCTCGTCGCGCGGATTGAGTCCTCTGGAAACGGCTATCAACGTCGCCATTCCGGAATTCGACGGGCGGATCATCACGGTGCCTGTTTCGTTCAAGGAGCGGCACGCGGGTCATGATGGAGCGCTCTATACCGCGCATCCCGAGCGAGTGACACGCGTTGCCGGTATCGCTTCCCGGTTGGTCTCCCTTCGGCGAAAACCGAATTCCGAGAAGCGGATTGCGTTTGTCCTTACCAATTCCTCGGCCAAAGCCGCGCAGGTGGGGAATGCCGTTGGTCTGGATGCCCCTGCTAGCTTGCTCAATCTTCTAGGAGCAATGCGCGGGCGAGGTTATTCCATCGACGAGCTGCCGCCGGAAAGCGATGCCTTGATGCATGAACTGCTTTCCTGCGGTACGTATGACGATAACTATCCTTTGAATCCAGCTGGTGCTCATAGATTGCCGGTTGATCGGTACTCCACTTGGTTCGAAAGATTTCCGGAGAACATTCGGAAGCGGCTGATTCGTTCCTGGAAAGAACCAGGGCAAGACCCGAAGGAGCCATGGCGCGAAGCCGGAAGCTATCTCTTTGCGGGACTGGAATTGGGGAACACGATTGTCGCTCTACAGCCGCCGCGCGGCTACGGCATGAATCCCGATACGATCTATCACACTCCCGATCTGCCGCCCACTCATCACTACACTGCGTTCTATCGTTGGCTGGTAGCTCCTCGACATGAGGGCGGCTGGGAAGCCGATGCGATCGTTCACGTCGGCAAGCACGGAACTTTGGAGTGGTTGCCTGGTAAGGGAATTGGATTGTCGGCAGAGTGTTTTCCGGATCTGTTGCTTGACGACCTTCCGCTAATTTATCCGTTTATCATTAACGATCCAGGCGAAGGCAGCCAGGCGAAGCGCCGCGCCCATGCCGTCATCGTCGATCACTTGACACCGCCGATGACCGTCGCCGATACATACGGGCCGCTAGCCGAACTGAACCAATTGGTAAACGAATATTACTCACTGGAAAAGCTGGATCCAACAAAGCTTCCTATTGTCCAGCGACAGATCTGGGAGTTGATCGAAAAAACAAACCTGCGAGCCGATCTTGATCTTCGAAAGATGCTCACTCGCGATCATGGCGACCACAAGCATGATTGGGATGAGCAGGTAACACCGGAGGGAATTCCAGCTACTTTAGCTGAGATGAGCGGCAACGAAGTCGCTCATCTGATCGAAGATATCGACGGTTACTTGTGCGAGTTGGGGCTGGCTCAGATTCGAGATGGGCTGCATATCCTCGGCCATATGCCTCCCTTACCAGACATGCTGCGATCCTTGACACGGCTGCCGAATGGCGGTGTTCCTGGTCTGCAAGAGACGCTGGCGAGTCATTTCGGGTTTTCGATGGCTGACCTGCTGGATCGACCGGGGTTCCGGCTGGATCCAGCAGTGGAAATGGCGGGGGTAGTATGCCAATCTCATGCCGATGTGCAGCGCGAATTGGATCAACAGGCGCTGCGCTTGTTCTCGATTCTGGAACACCAGGGCTTCCAGTTGTCGGCAATTGAGCCCGCATTACTTTCCGAAATCGGTACTACTTCTCGCGACCTGAGCGCCATCTTCAGTTATGCCTGTCAGGAGCTTATTCCGAAACTGGAGCAAGTTGACGAAGAGATAATCCACGTGCTGAATGCCCTGGAAGGGCGCTATGTTCCTGCAGGCCCAGCTGGTGCGCCGACCCGCGGCATGGCGAGCATTCTACCCACCGGCCGCAACTTCTATGCCGTCGATCCACGTGCGTTGCCTTCTCGCGCAGCGTGGCAAATCGGACAACAGCTTGCCCGTGAGACGCTCGCCCGGTATCTAAAAGAAGAGGGTGCGTATCCGGAAATGGTTGGGCTGAGCATCTGGGGTACCTCGCAAATGCGGACGCAAGGCGACGATGTGGCGGAAGCCTTATCGTTTCTCGGTGTACGACCGGTATGGAACCCGCAGTCCCGGCGGATTGATGGGGTGGAAGCCATTCCGCTTAACGAATTGAGAAGGCCGCGTATCGATGTGACCCTTCGAATTAGCGGCTTCTTTCGGGATGCCTTTCCCCATCTTATTACCTTGCTGGATGATGCGGTTCGGCTGGTGGTTTCGCTGGATGAGCGCCTCGATCAGAATTTTCCTCGCCGGCACTATCTTGCTGAGTTGGAAGAGTCCTCCGATCTACCGGCGGAGCAAGCGGAGGAACAAGCGCTGTTTCGCATCTTTGGTAACAAGCCCGGTTCCTATGGAGTTGGCCTGCAGCAATTGATCGACGCTGGAAACTGGAAGACAACCGGCGATCTGGCGCAGGTCTTCCTGGAATGGGGCGGCCATGCCTACGGCAGAAATACGTACGGTGGTGAAGCTCGCGAACTTTTTGCCAGCAGACTGAAAACGGTACAAGTTGCTCTTCACAACCAAGACAATCGCGAGCACGACATTTTCGACTCCGACGACTACTATCAATTTCACGGCGGAATGGTGGCCACAATCCGCAGCCTCACAGGAGAACGTCCCAAGGCTTACTTCGGTGATTCATCCCGGCCAGACACGAGCCGTATTCGCGATTTGAAGGAAGAAGCATTACGTGTTTATCGAAGCCGAGTGATCAATCCGAAGTGGATCGCCAGCATTCAGAAACACGGCTACAAGGGCGGACTGGAGCTCACTGCAACGGTCGATTACATTTTCGGATTCGATGCGGCAGCGGATATCGCACCGGACTTCGTTTACGATGGCTTGGCCGAAAATTACGTATTGAATACGGACATGCAGCGGTTCCTAGAGATGTCGAATCCTTGGGCGTTGAATGCTATGGCTTCCCGGCTTCTGGAAGCTGCGCACCGCGGGCTCTGGGAACAGCCTTCAGATGATGTGCTGAACGGGTTGCGACAAGCTGTCTTAGACAGCGAAACCATGCTGGAAGTCCGGGACGAGCGCACAGGAGTGAGGCCTTGAGCACGCCCCATTACCCCTTCGCCGCCATTGCACGTCAACACCTGTTAAAGAAGGTGCTTCTGTTGGCCGCGGTCGATCAACGACTGAGCGTCTTATTGAAGGGCGATAAGGGATCCGGAAAAACAACGGCAGTACGTGGATTGGCAGAAATTCTTCCAGCTGGTGCTCCTTTCGTGAACCTGCCGATTAGCGCGACTGAGGATCGCCTGCTGGGTGGACTGGATTTGGATCGGGCACTGCGAGGAGAGGCCGGATTGAAGCCGGGCCTGATTCACGGCGCGCATGGCGGAGTTCTCTACGTTGACGAAATTAATCTTCTGCCGGATTTCTTGACTGATGCACTGCTGGATGTCGTTTCAAGCGGGGTGCACCACGTCGAACGCGACGGATTCAGCGTCACGGCAGATTCTCGTTTCGTGCTGATTGGCAGCATGAACCTCGAGGAGGGAGCGCTGCGTCCACAGCTTCTCGATCGATTCGCAATGTCGTTGGATGTCGAAGCTCCATTGGCAGCAGACGAACGTGCGTTGATTATAGATCGCAGGATAAGGTTTGATTCGGATCCTGCTGCGTTTCGTTCAGAATTCGAAGGGCAGCAGGATCGCCTGCGCCGAATGATAGCGCAGTCCCGCGCAATTGCTCGCGAAATTAGCGCGTCCGAGGAGATTCTTCGAGGGATCGCAGAAGCCGTCTCCAACGCAGGAGTGAAATCACTACGAGCCGACCTGGCCATCCTCCGCGCGGCGGGTGCACATGCAGCTTTGGAGGAACGCAGGGAAATATCGCCCGACGATGTGCGGGCAGTATTGCCCTTAGTGCTGCACCATCGTACGAAGCGTTCTACCCCCGATCTGCCGATGAAGTCTGGCTCGAACTGTGAGGGCAACGGAACAAAGGAAAGTCAAAACGAAAGCGGACATGGTACCAAGGAATTTGTCTTTCCTTCTGAGGTTCGGCTTGCTCCGGAACTGCGGAGCAAGCTCCGTGAATCGGTCACCCCGGGTAGAGGTTTGAATGCTGAATATGATGAGCATGGGAACGATAGTCAGCCCCATGGTTCCCTAAATGTGGCGGCCAGTTTTATCCACGCTTTCCGCAATACAGGCGAAGCCGCTTTGCGGCGCGATCAGTTGATATTCCGAGACGAGACTTCGTCCGCCACTCGGTTCATATTCGTCATAGATGCGAGTGGCTCGCACGCTGCTCAGCAAAGAATGCGAGCCGTCAAAGGCATTGCGGTAGGTTTACTGCAGTCATCGGTGGATCGCAAAGATGAGGTGGCCGTGATTGCGTTTCGCGGAGCGAAGGCTGAAATCATTTTGCCGCCGTGCAGGGATTCGCAGTCGGCTATTCGCGCGCTTGAGTTTCTGCCTACCGGCGGGCGAACTCCGCTCGCACATGGCTTGGATCTCGCCACTACCCTCGCAACACCCGGCTCTGTCCTGGTGCTGGTCACTGATGGCCGCGCGAACGTTCCACTTGCTACTTCTGATCCGTGGCAAGATGCATTGGATACCGCAGGCAAGCTGAGTTGTGCGGCTCTCTTGGTTGATTCCTCGGTCGATGGTGCTGCTAGTTCGAATCTTGAAATCTTGGCTTCTGCTCTGCGTGCGAAGTTGGTTCACATCGACGAACTCACCGAGAAGACACTCTTGACGATCCGGTCCACATAGCACGCTAGCGCGGCAGCGCGAACACGACATAACCTTTCGGCAGGTCCGGGCGCGCTTCCGGCTTTATGCCTGCATGCCCAGGATGGCCGCCTCCCGGAGTGACGCTCGAGGATGCGGAAACTACCAGATACTGCCGCCCGCCGGCCTCGTACATAGCAGGGATTCCCTCCGCGCCGGCCGGCAGTGTGGTGGTCCACAGCACGTTGCCGGTCTCCTCATCCAGTGCGCGGAGCTTGCCGTCACTTGCCGCAATGAAAATGAGCCCCGTCGAGGTCACGATCATTCCGTGACGCTCGGCCATGAAGGCGCCCGTGTCTTTCGCTCCCTGTGCTTTGGCTGCGGCATCCTGACCTAAGGGAACTTTCCACTTAATTGTTCCCCGGTTCAGGTCGTAGGCGACTACCTGCGACCACGGCGGACCCAGGATGTATGGCTGATGTTGATACAACCCCCAGTCCGTGTAAT
>CAYTVP010000253.1:0-6735 GCA_964441675.1 uncultured Solibacteraceae bacterium
CGCGACCGATTTGCTGAAGCGGTATGTAGATCTGGCAACGCGATTCAACTCGGTAGTTATCGTTGGACTTCTGCAGGGTACGCGAGCTGATGAAAGCGATTCCTTGGCCGCTCTGAACCGGATTCGTACCCACCTTGCAGAGATTGCCGACCACGCGGCCACGGCCGGCGTCACCGTTGTGATTGAACCCGTCAACCGGTATGAAGCTGATGTCTTTCACAATACGGTCGAAGATGTAATCGGAACGGTAAGGGCCATTGCGAAATCTTCTTTGATGGCGATGGTCGATACATTTCACGTCAACATTGAAGAACGGTCTCAGCGTTCGGCCATTTTAACTGCCGGCCCAGCAATTCGGCACGTTCATCTCTCCGAGACCAATCGTGGACTCTTCGGGACCGGACACCTGGACCTGCGGGAAGTGTTCGAACCCCTTGACGACATTGGTTACAGTGCGACATGCTCGGTGGGCGTTTATCGCAGTTTCCCCCCGCTTGCGGAGAGATGCCGCCATTCCTTTGAGAAGATACAGCACGCTATTTACAGTATGTCAACGGAAATGTTGACAACTCAAGAGGGCGAGCGATAGTGTTTTTGTCAGCATGCTGAAGCGTTTCTCGATGATGGCTGTGATTGCCGCCGGCTGCCTGACTCCGGCAGCAGCTGCGGATTCCCCAAAGTACTTTCAACCATCGGGACTTCCGGGCGACATCTCCAATGTCCAGATCAAACCGGCGGGTGACGGGAAACCCCTGCCGGCTGGCTTTCAATCGCCTGACGTGAACCTGCGACAGATGGGCGCCTGGTCGCTGCGGCACTTGGAGTTGAACCCTCGTCCCGCGCTCGACTATGAGCCAGTGTTTTTCATTCGTCCTTTACACTCGCCAGTTGCTCCAGCAGGTCACGATGCGATTGTCCCCGGCGACACGGACGCTCGGATGGACTGGGAATACCCCAACATGCGCGAGATTCTCGGATTAAAGGAGCCGGGCTCCGTTGAGAGGGGACTTCATAAGAGAGTCATGGCGTACCTTCGGGAAGACGGTTTGGCATGGGTACCTCCCGGCCATTACATGGAGGGAGAGGTTTATGCCGGGAAGGAAGTTGGACCACAGGCCGTTGCCAGCACCTGGGCGACGTGTAAGATTCTTCGCTCTCTTTCGGAAGAATATAAAAGAACACGCCGGCCGCAGGATCGCGACACCGCGCGGCGAATCTTTCTTGCTCTGCGTAAACTCGCGGACTGGGATAGCGGGCGAGCCTACTATCCGGCCGGGTCCGGAGCTTGGCTCGATGGGAAGTGGGTCAAGGCGCAACTGCCGACGGCAATTCTCGAACCGTTGGTTAGCTATTGGGAGGCCACCAGCGATCCCGAAGCACTCGCGTTCGCGCGTGCAGTGGCTGAGGGACTGGTGGCCGATGCCGAACTGCTTCCGCCCGACAAATCCAGAATTCTTCCTACCGGGCAGTTTCACGGCCATATGCACGCGACGATGCATGGCGTTTGGGGGGTTGCACATCTCGGTGCAGTCTTGAACGACAGCCGGTACGTTGGATGGGCCAAACGAGTGTACGACTACGCCAGCCAGTTTGGACCTGGAACCGGTTGGATGCAAGCCGCCTTGTGGGACAACCCTGTTCGCGAGCTTTCTGAGACCTGCGCCACATCGGATATGGTTTCCGTCGCATTCTGGATTGCCCAAGCCGGATTCCCCGAATACTGGGATCACGTTGAGCGGGCCTTAAGGAACTACCTGCGCCCGCAGCAATTCTTCGTCACGGCCGACTATGAAGCTCTCTATCGCAAGCTCAATTCCGGAAAGAGCGCGCAGGAAATTGAATCCGGCCTCGATAGAATGCGTGAACTGCAGGGAGCCGTACTGGGCGGTCCAGGGCCGAATGACTGGATCAATTGGATCGCTTCGGCCAAGCAGTGCGGCCCCTACGCCACTCCCTACGGCTGCATGTCCATGTTTGGTTGCTGCGCACCGGAAGGAATGCGCGCCTTGCATACGGTCTGGTCCGGAGTGGTGCGGAAGAAAGGGACCGACGTGTACATCAACATGTCCCTCAATCGTCAAAGCGCCACAGCGAACGTAGTCTCCAGCCTGCCGGATACGGGTCGGATTGACGTCACCGCCAAACAAGCCGGCGTCTACTACCTCCGCCCCCCCGCCTGGTCGCCGCGGGACAAGGTGGTCACTGCGCGCTCCGGCGTAGAAACGAAGCCCGAATGGGGCGGGGAAGGCTTCGCATACGTCGTTTTCCGGAACGTCAAGCCCGGACAGGTCCTCACCCTGTCCTATCCGTTGGTCGAGTTTCGTCAAACCTGGGGCAATTGGCCCTCGCGCCCGGATCTGAAACTTACCATCTCTTGGCAAGGAAACTCGGTTGTAAGCATGGAACCACGCGGTAAGGGATTGCCTATTAACTTTTCCCGCTTGCCTCCAATTCCCGAGCTTCCGAAGTGATTCAAGTCTCTTCGAGCCGCGAGGCTGTTGGGGAGCGAGCGATCGCTCGCATCCGCAGGCGTGTCCTTCCTTTCTTTTTTCTGCTGTACATCATTGCTTACATCGATCGGGCAAACGTTACGTTTGCCAAGCTGTCCATGCAGGCCGATCTGAAGTTTTCCGAACAAGTGTTCGGCTTCGGCGCGGGAATCTTCTTCATTGGATATCTGGTCCTCGAAATTCCGGGAGCGCTCATCATGGAACGCTGGAGCGTCCGCTTCTGGATCGCCAGGATTCTGGTGACTTGGGGTCTGGTGACCGTTGCGCTCGGTTTCATCCGCTCGGCGAACGAGTTTTACGTGCTACGCCTGCTTCTCGGACTCGCTGAGGCGGGATTCTTTCCCGGTTTGATCGTCTACCTGAGCCGCTGGTTTCCGTGGGAAGAGCGTGCACGAGCCATGGGCGCTTTTATCATGGCCGTCCCCGTTTCCTTTGCCATCGGTGCACCTCTATCGGCGCTCTTACTGAAGCTGGACTGGTTCGGACTCGAGGGCTGGCGGTGGATGTTCATCCTTGAAGGGATTCCCGCTATTCTCGCGGGGTTTGTGACTCTGCGCTTCGTGACCGACCACCCGAAAGATGCGCGTTGGCTACCGGAAGACGAACGACAGTGGCTCATGGAGCAGTTGGCGCAAGAGAAGGAATGGAAAGCAGCGCTGGGCAAGCCCACAATCTGGCAGGTATTCCGGCAGCGCAACAATCTGATTCTCTCCGTGCAGTTGTGTGCCGTTGTCATGGCAAGCTATGGCTTTTTATTCTGGCTACCAACGACGATTCAGAAGCTGTTTTTCGTCGATGCTTCCGTTTCGAATACGCTCGTCACTCCGGCGTTTCTAGCCGCCATGGCCGTAGTCTGGTACGCCGGCCGATCCTCAGATCGCAAGAAAGAACGGCGATGGCACACCGCAATTCCGCTGGCACTGGCCGGCGTTTTCTTCGCCCTTTCGACTTTGCCGGGACAGAATCCTCTCTTGACGCTTTCGTGGCTCTACCTCACCGGTTCCATGCTGTGGGGGTGGACGCCATCGTTTTGGGTGATTCCGTCAGCGACCTTGGACGCCTCGGCTGTCGCGGCCTCGATCGGAATGATCAACTGTATAGGAAACCTGGGTGGGTTCATCGGCCCTTACGCGATTGGAGTTCTCCTGACGCGAGGCCACTCCTACTCTCTCGCGGCTCTGTTGATGGCCGCCGCGTTTCTCGGGGCTGCGGCCCTGACGTTTGCATTGAAGATGCCCGCTCGCGCGACTTCACTGCCCAGCCGAGGCGAGTAGTCCCATAGCAACGATCAGGCAAGCCACCCCGCTCCACATCCGCAGCACTGCCCCGCGGCTGGCGCCCTTCCACTCGCCCGTCACGATACCCGCGATCGAGCTGGCGACGACAACGGCAGAAAGAAACAACGGCCAGGCGATCACCGGGCCGAGCGTCCCGAGCCTTATGGACGCCAGGCTGTAGCACATAATGCTGCCGAACCAGAACAAGCCCATCGCCGCAGGCGTGACCCAGTAATACCAACGCGACGCCGGAAGCAACTCACCCATCGTGTCATTCTTTCGCATTAGAAACAGGCAGTAGACCAAGCCGGGAATAGCGCCGGCGTAGAGACAGGGAAGCCACACGGCGTTTGACATCATAGCCTCGCTGGCGCCGAGATTCTTAGCGTTTTGCTGTATGGAGGATCCTAGCGTCAGCCCGACGTTCAGCATCGATCCGAGCACACCGGAGAGAAAAGCATAGATGAACCCTTTTTTGAACTGCGCGTTACTCTTCGTGGTTTCGTTTTTCGTTCGTTCGGACTCTCGCTGGTGGCCCGCCCTCCCGCAGATTGCGACGCCAAGAAGAATCGCCAAAATACCGAGGAAAACCATTAATCCCTTGTGTGTGAAGATCTCGTTGTAGTGTTGGCTTACAAGAGGAATCACGGCGCCCGAGGCTGCCGACGTTCCCAACGCCACTGCAAATGTAATCGCCACGCCAACCGTGTCGACTGCCAGTCCAAAGAACACGAGTGATACTCCCCATAAGGCTCCGCACGCAGCCATTCCCATTAACACCCCCTGCGAAACACCGGAATAGGCATCGAGAAGATGCGGAATCGTTAATGCTGCGAGAATGGTAGGAACCACCATGACGCCCAGGAAAGTGAAGATCAGCCAGGAGTGTTCCCACTTCCAATGGCGGTTCAGCTTCATCGGAAGGGTGTAAACGGCATTCATGACGGCCGCAGCCAGGACGAGCCCAATTGGCTCAGAGAGAGTCGTGGTCAAGTACTAAACCTTTCCTCGGTAGCATTGTTAACAAAATCGGTGACAACTCAAACGGTGGTCGATTATAATTCGCTTGTGCTGCACACCCCTTCCCGACTGCTGCAAGGAGTGAAATATCGTTCATTCGATGATCGGTAGGTCGTTTCGTTGTTGTCAACAATTTTGATGACAATATCACAAAACTTACCTATACTGGTGCTGGTTCGTTCCGCGAACTACAACGAATAGCGATGGCTGTCAACGGTAACGCACGATTCACGAAACTGTTCGATCTAACGGGACGGACTGCTCTGATCACCGGCGGATCCATTGGCTTTGGAAAAGTGATCTCTCTCGGGCTTCCCGAGTACGGTTGTAATGTCGCAGTAGCCGATCTTGCTTTGGAAGCTTCCCAGTCTGTCGCTTCCGAGGCCGCGAAGCATGGCCGCCGCTCCATTGGCATTGCGGTTGACGTGAGTGATCCGGCAAGCGTCAAGGCAATGGTTGCGAGAACGGTGGAGGAGTTCGGCACAGTAGATATTCTGGTGAATTGTGCTGGGGTATCGCAGCACGATCCGGCAGAGCTTACGCCGCTTGAAACCTGGGATCGCGTAATCGATATCAATCTCCGAGGCACTTTCCTCGCCTGTCAGGCCGCCTCTCACGTCATGCTCGAGAAGGGCCGCGGTGCGATTGTCAATTTCTCCTCGATCGCCGGCGAAGTGGGTATGGGCCGGGGAGCAAATGCGTACTGTGCCAGCAAGGGTGGCGTCAACACTCTCACCAAACAGCTCGCGCTCGAATGGGCGAGACGCGGTATTCGCGTCAACGCGATTGCCCCATGCCAGTTCATGACTCCCGGACTGGTGAATGTGATGAACGATCCGCAGTTCGACCCCAACCGGCTGATGGAAACCTGGGTCAGCAACATTCCGCTGGGCAGAGTTGGCGAGCCGGAAGAGATCTTCGGTGCTGTCTTATTTCTTGCTTCCGATGCGTCCTCAATGGTTACGGGGACGGTCTTAAACGTCGATGGGGGGTATCTCGCTCGATGACGAATGCCGGGATGACGCTGAAGAATGCGGTGCAGGTCGGAATTGTTGTGCCGGACCTGGAACGATCAACCAGTGTTCTGAGGGACCTCTTCGGTCTGGGGCCTTTCAAATTCGTGGAATGGCCCAATCGTCCGGATTCCAAATATTGGTTTCGAGGAAACGAGGAGTTCATTCGAATTCGGCAAGGATTTGTCCAGGCGGGCAACCTTGAGTTGGAGTTGATCCAGCCACTGGATGGCGAGCGGAACGCCTATCGACAGTTTTTGGAGGAAAAGGGCGGCGGAATTCATCACGTTCTCTTCGAAGTCGACGACATGGACGCGATCGTCGCGGCGCTGGAGCCCAAGGGTGTCCACGTGCTGCAAGCCGGTACGGGCATTCGTCCCGGAACGCGATGGGTTTTGCTGGACACCACGGACCTGGCCGGCTTCCTGATCGAGCTGCGACAGCGCGCGCCCGGCTGCGATGGAACATCAATTCCGGAGAATGCATAGGAATCACAGGGCGGAAGAAGCATGCAAAAAACAACGGTTGTTACTCCCGACGTGAAGCTGGTGCTCCAGCTCTATCGCGGGATGCTGGAACTGCGCGAGTTCGAGCTGAAAGTGCAGGAACTCTACCGTGGGGCGAAGCTCCCCGGATTTGTCCATCTCTACGTTGGTGAGGAAGCGGTAGCCGTCGGAGTATCTGCGCATCTGAAGCCTGAGGATCTGGTGTTCAGTACTCACCGAGGGCACGGGCATGCCTTGGCCAAGGGCGTCACGGGCCGTGAAGTGATGGCGGAGCTCTGGGGCAAGGCAACTGGCTGTTCCGGAGGGCGAGGCGGCAGCATGCACATGTACGCTCCGGAGTACGGATTCATGGGAACCAATGGTGTCGTCGGCGGCGGATTGCCCCTGGCTACCGGTGCCGGGCTAAGCG
>CAYTVP010000254.1:0-6655 GCA_964441675.1 uncultured Solibacteraceae bacterium
CGATACCAGCGCGACGATCCGGTCGTGATCCGCCGGGGAGAGAATTTCTATGTATGCCGCGACTTTCGAGGCACGATCAGAACTGGGCGTTAGTCCAGTTCTGATCCCTCACGAGTGAACTCAGTGGGCAACTCGTTCTATTCTCTTGCTAGCACTGCCGCAGGTTGTATCCGCCGAAGCCGCCACGCCGGCATGAGAAGAGCGGTGCCGATCACGATGAGAATGAGTATTGCTGGAACTGCGAAGTGGCCCACGGAAGTGAGCTTTGTATTGGTAAGCAACGGCGCCAGCCTGGAAGCTGCCAATGTGAGTGACACCAAGCCCAAGACAACACCTCCTATCGCTGCCCATAGCGGGTAGCGTACGACCGACCAGAGAATGCCTCCGCACGATCCACCTAGAGCGATGCGAATAGCTACTTCTTTGAGTTTGGCTGCAAAATCGCGCGAAAATACTCCGTGCATTCCAATGGCGAAAAGTAGTGCGGCGGTTAGCCCGAAGAAACCGGTCAGAAGCGCTGCCAGGCGTTCACCGACTAAGAGAGTTTCTGATGCCTGCTCGATTGTGCGAATGCCGTAAAGTGCCAGTGCCTGGTCAATATCGCGTAACGCTCGTCGCAAGTGTTCACTCGCGATAGTGGAAGCAACTGTACCGGCGAGACGAGTCTGAATGACTATGGCCTGGAGCGTGAAAGGCCACTGACGATATGGGAAATAAACGCATTCTCGGTGCGTGCGATCTCGCGGATCGGTCGTGTCGGCATCTGCGACGATTCCGACAATCTCGAAAGTGGTTCGCAGCGGATCGCGCAAGTCTGCTGTGAAATGCTTGCCAATGGCCGTCTCATTGGGAAATTCGCGACGTGCGAGCGATTCGCTGATAATCGCCGAGCGCGGCGCGTCCGCACGGTCGTGCATGCTGAAAAGACGGCCACTTCGGAGCGGAATGCGCAGCGTGTCAAAATAGCTCGGGCTCACGACCACGGCGCGAACTGACCGGTCGGACTCGTGCTGCCGATTCTTGACGAGAAAGAGCGAAGTTCCGTAATATGCCGACATCGGGGCCACACTCGAAAGAGTGGCGGATTCCCAGGTCGGATCTTCAGCCAGTCGACGCTCAAGTCCCTCGTAGAGTTTCATGCGCGCGGCATGGTCATAGCCGCTGAGCACTGGCTCCAACTCGGCGAGCAGTAGTCGGTTCCTGTCGTAACCTGCATCCCGAGTAAGAAGTGAGTGCAGATCTGCCATGAACCACCCTGCGGCGGTGAGAAGTACGATCGAAACCGACGACTGAACAGCAATCAGGATATTCCGAAGCCGATGAGTGGAAGCTGTGGGCGTGGCTTCTTTGAGCGCGCTTGTAAGGTCAAGTTGCGTCGCACGCCATGCCGGTGCCAAGCCAAACAGAAGACAGGCAAGAAGAGAGACGGCAAACGTGAAGGCAAAGACAGTCCAATCCACGGAGGCTTCCAATTGAGAGCCATCCCCTGCAAGGGGGAAACGCGCAGCCAGAGCCGGCGCGGCGATCCAGGCGGCGATGAAGCCAGCAGTGCCCCCTGTCAACGCGAGTAGCAGTGCTTCGGTGAGAAGTTGTCTGATGATTCGTCCGCGCGAAGCGCCGATAGAGAGCCGTGTCGCAATTTCCTTGCGGCGTTCGAGGCCGCGGGCGAGCAGGAGACCAGCGACATTCATACAGGTGAGCGCCAGTAGTAGTCCCACCATCCATGCCAGCGACACCATATAGCCTTTGATCTGAGGTCCGAGAATGGCGTTGTTCAGAGGCTCAAGCCGCAATCGCCGGGTGCGGATTACCTGCTGCTGAGACGCGCTAAGCCGCTTTTCGATAGCGAGATGCCGCTCTTGAAAAGTTTGGAAATGCGTATTCATCTGAGCACCAACGTGCGCGCGATCAAGGCCCTGCTTCAATCTCCCCGCAATATACAGCCACGCGATAAGGGGCTTGTCGAGGCCATTCCAGCCGGGCGTAATTTTCGGCTTCATACCCATGGGGACAAACAGTGACCGGTGGTACGCCAGATCGACACCCGCGAATCCCGGCGGCGCGACGCCAACGACAGTCCAAGACGAGTTGTTGATCCGGATCGCTTGACCAACCGCATCGGCTCTTTCACCCAGGCGCGCTTGCCAGAAGTCGTGTGAGACAACGACGACCGGTTGTTGGTGATCGGCATCCGTCAGAAGTCGCCCTCGGTAGGGTTGAATGCCGAGCACGGTGAAGTAATTGCCGGAAACCAGTTCGGCATCCGCGCGTAAGGCAACTCCGGACGTGCTGGCGTTAACGGAAGTCGGAAACGCGCAGAGGACACCGTCGAAATTCGGGGCGTTCCGGATCTCTTCGTAGAACGGATAACTCAAAGCGCGTCCATGGCTCCCCGAATCAAACCAGACGAGCTGCCGAGGATGGTGCACAGAAATGGAACGCAGCATGGCTGCATTCACAAGCGCGAAGAGTATAGAACTGGCTCCGATCCCCAAAGTGAGCGAAAGCACGACAGCCATGGCCAGACCTGGCGATTGACTCATCCGACGGACAGCGAAGCGGAGATCACGCAGGAACGTCGCCCAGAATTCGAAGAGTCGCGTGTCCCGGCATTCTTCCGTAATACTGCTGATCGAACCGAACTCGGCTATCGCTTTGCGGCGGGCTTCATCCTCGCTTTGGCCAGTCTGGAGATTACTTTTGATCATCTCCTCCAAATGCTGCCGGATCTCGGCGTCAATCTCACGATCGCGAGTGCGCCGGCGAAACAGGCGCATCATTCAACCTCCGCGTCCAACACCCAGCCCACGGCAGAGGAAAGACGCTGCCAACGTTCACGTTCTTTCGCAAGTTGTTTTACACCCTTAGGAGTCAGTGAGTAGTGGCGTGCAGTACGACCCTCTTCAGTTGGCTTCCATTCGGACCTGATCCAACCCTTTGCCTCCAGCTTGTGCAGCGCAGGATAAAGGGAGCCCTGCTGGACACGCAGAACATCGCGCGAGAGCAGTTTCAATCGTTGAGCTATACGCCATCCGTGATAGGGCTGATGTTGCAGGATCTGGAGAATTATTACGTCTAGGGTGCCGGGGAGTAGATCGTCCTGAGACATATGTCGCCTAGCGACAATTGTCGGTTACCGACAATAGGACGTCAAGGAGACTTTCTCGATATCAATGCTAAAAAGCGATCGAATTCTCCATATATTCGCTGACTCGTCGAGTGTCAGCATTCTTCAGAGCGGCATTCCGGAACGATTAGACGGCGATCTCGGAAGGTGGAAAGATGGCCGCTAAAATCAAACCATAGGGCGAATGTCCGCCACAAATTAAGTTGCGCGGGCTTACCGCCGCCGCGAATTGCCGAAATACGCCGCAACCGCTTCTTCGTCATTGGCGGCCAGCGCATCCCGGAGATAACCGGCTGCAGCCAGCGTCTCATCGAGTGCGCGAACCACCGCGTCCCGATTGGTGGCCAGGATGTCGCGCCACAACTCGTATGGGCTGGCGGCCAGGCGTGTCATCGACTCCAGACCTGGGCCACCGAACCGGGCATGGGCCTCGGTAGCGCGGAAAAGGGCATTGGAGAGTAGCTGAGGAGCATGCGATACCAGCGCGACGATCCGGTCGTGATCCGCCGGGGAGAGAATTTCTATGTGCGCTCCGATTCTTTCCACCCATTCCCGCAATACTGGCGGGGGCGGGGACGTGAAAATCCACAGGCGCCCCTCGAACAGTTGCGGATCAGCCGCTCGGATGCCGCTGATTTCCTTTCCCGCCATTGGATGTCCGCCGACGAATCCCCGGATGCCCGCGGCTGCTCCTACAATCGCCCGCTTGGTAGACCCGGCATCGGTGACGATTGTTGTTGGTGAAACTAATTCCGAAAGTTTTCCGAGCGTCTGAATTATGGCGCGTACAGGCTGCGCCAGGAAGACAAGATCTGCCTGTGCTGCCTCTTTCAGAGAGATGCCGCGATCGATCGCGCCAACCTCGACAGCCCGCTCGATTGTCACCGCGGAGCTGATCCCGGCGATCGATCCGGAAAATCCGGCGCGGCGTAGGGCGAGACCGAATGATCCCCCGATCAGCCCGACTCCGGCAATGGCAACCGAATCCACGGCCTATATCGTGCGTCCGATAGCCGAAGCGATAATCCGGCACTGATCCACCATGTCCCGGAACTGGTCCGGAAACAGGCTTTGCGCGCCGTCCGACAGCGCCTTGTTTGGATCCTGGTGCATCTCGACAATCAAGGCATCGGCACCGGCAGCCACCGAAGCGCGCGCCATCGGCAGGACTTTGTCGCGGCGTCCGGTACCGTGCGAAGGATCGGCCACCATCGGCAGGTGCGAGAGTGTCTTGACTACCGGGATCGCGGAAACATCCATCGTGTTTCTGGTATACGTCTCGAACGTGCGGATGCCGCGCTCGCAAAGCATGACGTCGTAATTTCCACCGGACAGGATATATTCCGCCGACAGCAGCAGCTCTTCAATGGTGGCTGCGATTCCACGCTTCAGCATCACGGGCTTGCGGATCGCACCGAGAGCCTTCAGCAGATTGAAGTTCTGCATGTTCCGCGCGCCGACCTGGAAGATATCGACATAGGGAAGCATGAGCGGAATCTGTGACGAATCCATCACTTCGCTAATCACTTTCAATCCATATTTGTCGGCGGCCTCGCGCATAATCACCAGGCCCTCCTCCCCTAATCCCTGAAAGCTGTAAGGGGACGATCGGGGCTTGAATGCGCCGCCGCGAACCACGGCTGCGCCGGCCTCGGCAACCAGCTCCGTGCATCGAAAGAACTGTTCGCGGGTTTCGACGCTGCATGGCCCGCCCATGACGACAACTTGCTGACCGCCAATATGGACATCGCCGACCGTAATGACGGAGCCCTCCGGCCTCATATTCCGGTGCGCCAGCTTATAGGTGGACGTAAGCCGGTGTGCTTCTTTTACGCCGGGCATGACCTCGAACTCCAATGGGTCCGCCGCGTCCGGGCCGACTCCGCCCAGGATGCTGTGTGTAACACCGGTGATGCGGTGAACGGTATATCCAAGGGTCTCCAGTTTTTCCTTCACCGCATTGATCTGCGGTTCACTGGACCCTTCCTGCATAACAACTAACATTCTTCGGAACCCTCGTTCTGTAGATTGCGCATCTCGATCATGATGCGGGAAAAAATTCGTTCGACGCTGGCGGCCGGCAATGGGCCGGAGTTGGCCGAAACCATGTTGGAGACTACCTGCTTTTCACGGGAGGGTTCGACGACGGGAAGCCCGTGCAGCCGCTTCACCGCGCCGATCTCGCGGGCGATGGAACCGCGTTCGCTCAGCAGCCGGAGCAGCTTTTCATCGATTGCATCGATTTTCGTCCGATGCTGCTGCAGGATGGACTGCGGATCGTCAGTTCTCGCCATCGATTCCCCTTCGGATTTCCTGCGTCAATCTTTCCAGCTTGCCGCCTCCTTCAGCAATCGCCCGTACAAAGGCGCTTCCCACGACAACGCCATCGGCAAGTTGCGCGGCCTCACGCGCCTGCGCGCCCGATGAAATTCCAAATCCGATGGCCAGAGGCAGGCTGGTTTGCTCTCGCAGGCTCTTGAGCAGTGGCCCGGCTGCGCCGGACAGTTGGTCGCGTTCGCCCGTCACACCCGTTCGGGACACGACATAAATGAACCCGGAGGAGTAGCTCGCCACTAGCGCGAGCCGCCTCGGAGAACTTGTCGGAGCCGCGAGAAAGACGGTATCGAGGCCGGCCTTGCGAACGGGAATCACATATTCCTCCGCCTCCTCAACCGAGAGATCGGTCAACAGGAAGCCATCGATCCCGGCGGCCTTCGCATCGTCCGCCAGGCGCTCGAATCCGTAACGGACCACCGGGTTCATATAAGTAAACAGAAGCAGCGGGATGTCCGAATTCTTCCGAATCTCGCGGGCGATGTCCACCACGCCGGAAAGCGTAGTACCGGCGTCCAGGGCCCGCTGTGATGCGGCCTGAATGATCGGACCATCGGCGATCGGATCGGAAAACGGTACACCCAGTTCGATGAGGTCCGCTCCGCCGCGTTCGAGAGCGGCGACCAGTGCCGGCGTATCCCGTGGAGAAGGGTCGCCGGCCGTGAGATATGCCACCAGCGGCTTCCGGCCTTTCCGGAATGCTTTGTCAATTCGGGTCATGCTAGTTGGGCTGTGCTTGATCGAGTTCGGGAAACTTTTCCCGGTAGATGTCTATATCTTTGTCGCCGCGGCCGGAAAGATTGATCACAAATAATTCACCCGCGGCGGACGGGGCCTGTTCCATCGCAATGGCAACGGCGTGGGCCGATTCGAGAGCCGGAATGATCCCTTCCGTGCGCGCGAGCTTCAGCGCTGCTCGGAGTGCCTGCTCGTCGGAGCACCTGACATACTCAGCGCGCCGGGTGTCGTGTAGCAGAGCATGCTCCGGCCCTACAGAGGGGTAATCCAGGCCGGCTGAAACCGAGTGGGTGAGCGCGACCTGTCCGTTGGCATCCTGCAGCAGATAGCTTTGAGTTCCATGCAATACGCCCGGCGTTCCACCGGAAAAACGCGCGGCGTGCTGGCCGAGCTCGGCGCCGAATCCGCCCGCCTCAATACCGATCAGCTTGACGCCGGTGTCTTCAAGAAACGGGT
>CAYTVP010000255.1:0-6650 GCA_964441675.1 uncultured Solibacteraceae bacterium
TAGCCGGCGAGGACCGTCTCGCGGTAGTCTTCCAAGGTCGTGATGGCGAAAAGGATGCTGGATGGGGCAAGTCCGGCGTATATTTCCGCGAGGCGTATCCGGACGGCCGCATGGGCACGTTGATTCGTCTCCCGGCGGGAGAGGGATCTGTTACCTACCCGTCGGTCGTCCTGGGCATGAGCGGCCGGATTTTCACAGGCTGGACGGAAACCTCATCCGGACGTTCCTCGGCGATGCTCCTTCGGGGGCGCGTAAAGGACACGACCCAGCCTTCCAGCGCCGCCGATTAGATACGTATTGCAGTTGCTATACAGACTTCGATAGGCTTCCTTAAAGGCGTCTTGGTGCCGCCCGGAGGAACATGTCTCAGTTGTATTCTCTATTGGCCATTGCGGCCGTAACACCCCTTTGCGCGTGGGCGCAAGTGAGCGGTTCCATTAATGGAACGGTAACCGACGCTTCACAGGCCATCATTCCCACTGCCCGGCTCGTTTTGCGGAATACGCAAACGGGAGAAGTTCGAAACACCACAAGCTCAGAGGATGGCTTCTTTAACTTCATCGACGTCGCACGCGGCGAGTATTCGCTCACGGTGACTGCTGATGGATTCCGGGAGTTGCATATGGGGCCCCTGGAGCTAACGGTGGGGCAACAATTAACGCTCCGGCCGCGCCTTGAGGTGGGCGCTGTCGCGGAAACCATCGAAGTGCAGGGTACGCCTCCGCCGGTTGTCACTTCCAGCAGTTCGGTTTCACAGCTTGTCGACCAGACTCGAATTGAGCAACTGCCGCTGAACGGGCGTAATGCGCTGCAATTAGTATCGCTGATCCCCGGCGTCATCAATGCCGGAAACGCCGGACAATTCGGAGCCCAGCAGCAGACTTTCAGCACATCCGGTGGCCGCAACATCGATATGAACTTCACGCTCGATGGCGGTTACAACATGAATTCGTTCTACTCGATCGCCAACGAGTACCCCAATCCCGACGCTCTTCAGGAATTTTCCACCACCAGCCGGAACTATTCGGCGGCGTTCGGCCGCGGCACTTCGTCGGTGGCTGCCGTTACGAAATCCGGGACGAATGGTTTTCACGGATCGGCGTTCGAATTCCTGCGCAATACACAGCTTGACGCACGGTCTTTCTTCGCTCCCTCACGAGCCGACTTCAAGCGAAATCAATATGGCGGCACTTTTGGCGGGCCGATTGTGCGCAATAAGCTGTTCTTTTTTGGCAGCTACCAGGGGACTAAGGTTCGCGGCACTCCGGGCGAGACGCGATATCGTACCTTAACCGAGGCCGAGCGGAGGGGGGATTTTTCGACTTATGGTACCCCATTGCGCGATCCGTTTAATGAGGGAGCCGTTTTCCCGAACAATGTAATTCCCGAGAGTAGGATTCAGGATTACGCGCGGAATTTCATGAATCAGTACCTGCCGCATGCTAACAGCGGCCCGGACTTCTACTCTTTCGCTCCTGCCGGGAACCGGCTCAATCAGAATCAATGGATTGCCCGCGTCGATTACGCGATCAGCGACAAAGATAAGATCAATTTCCGGGCGTTCTATAACGATGTTCCGCAGGTGCAAAACTGTTCGAGCGTTGCCGTGGACTGGACTTGTGATCAACCTACACGGTTCCAGAACTACACAATCGGCGAGGATCACATCTTCTCGCCAACTTTGATCAATTCATTCCGGATGAGCTATGTTCGCAGCTCGTTCGGCGTGATCGCAAACAAGGACTTTTCACTTGTCGGTATCGGGCTGCCGGTGAATGTGGCCAATGTCAATACGGGCTTCGGCCTCACTCCGCAAGCCAATCTCGGCATCAGCGGCTTCGTTACCGCCGACACGGGACCACCCACCCGGGACATCATGCCAACGACGCACATCAACAATACATTGTCGTTGGTGAAGGGGCGCCAGACCATGAGTTTCGGGTTCGAATACTACCGAAACCGCGTGAATGAGCTACAAAACTGGCTCTCCGGCGGCAGCATTTCGTTTACCGGGGCAGGATCTACCTATGCTCCCGCGGACTTTTTGCTCGGCTATTTTAACTCCTACCGGCAGGTCACCGGGCTGACGTCGCGGTTGCGCCAGAATCTTCCGGCTCTGTTCTTCCAGGACGACATCCGCCTGTCCCGGCGTGTAACGCTGAACGTCGGACTCCGCTGGGAGCCCTACAACGGATACATTTCCGAGGATGGCCAAATGATGCTGCTCGCCCCGGGGATTCAGTCGTCGGTTTTCCCGAAAGCGCCCACTGGACTGCTTTTCCCAGGCGACAACGGCGTGTCCGCCGCGGTCACGGACCATCGCTATAACAATCTCGCCCCGAGAGTCGGTCTGGCCTGGGATGTTTTCGGAACCGGGCGCACATCCATTCGTATCGGTGCCGGTAAGTTCTTCGTTCCGATGACACGTGGCATTAGCCTGAACCGGTTCACGTTGATACAACCGTTCACCACTGACATTTCCGTATTCGGCGGAGATGCAATGAATATTTTCGGCGGGCCGCCGTTCAATGGCGACAGCCCCTTCCCCCGTCCACAGTTGGGCGACAGTGAAGCGCTGCGCAATGCCGATTTTGTTCCCACCGCAAATGAAACTACTTGGAGCGTTCCGTTTAAGACACAGGCAGATTACCAGTGGAGCTTTTCATTGCAACAGGCTTTGAGTGGCGACATGGCTTTGGAGTTGAACTATATCGGCAGCTCCTCCACGCACCTGTTTTCATCGGTTGAAGCGAACTATGCGCGCTACATTCCGGGTTCGTCGACGATCGGCAATACGCAGCAGCGCCGGCTGCAACCGCAGTTCGGCCAGATTAACAATGCGCTCAGCGCCTTCAGCGCGAACTACAACGCCATGCAGGTTGTACTAAACCGGCGGTTCGCACGCGGCTTTACGGTGAATGCTTCCTACACGTGGTCCAAGGCGATGGGAGTAAACGTATCCTCCGGCGAAGGAAGCAACGGGCCCCGCAACCCATACGACTACCATTCCGATTACGGTCCGCTGGGCTTGGATCGAACACACAATTTTATTGTGTCGAGCCTGTGGAATCTGCCATTTGGCGGCCCTGGCACACCACGATGGCAGCAAATGACCATCGGAGGCTGGCAGGTTAGCGGTATCGCCAATGCGGTAAGCGGCGCTCCTCTGACCGTTCGTGCCGGCCGCGACAATTCGCTCACTGGCATCAACGGCGATACAGCAGATGTCGTGAAAGACTGGCGTCTGCCCGACGATCGCAGCAAGGCAGACCAGATTCAGCGCTGGTTCGATCCGACGGCGTTCGTCCAGAATGGTCCGGGAACTTTCGGCAACACCGGCATCGGCTTCCTGCGGGGGCCGGGAACCTGGAATATCGACCTTGCGGCACAGAAGCAGTTCCGGTTCACCGAGACGCAGCGGCTGGAGTTCCGGGCTTCGTTCTACAACGCGTTGAACCATGCGAATCTCGGCAACCCCAATACGACGCAACTGCAGGCAAACTTCGGACGCATCACGACTGCGTCGACGCCACGGGTGATCGAGTTCGGTCTGCGCTACGCCTTCTAACCGTTCAGTCCGGCTCAGGCCGATCGAAGAAGGCTGAGGATTGCCGCAACTACGGGCATGGAAAACAGGCTGGAGTCCAATCGGTCGAGCCAGCCGCCATGTCCCGGCAGCATCGTTCCCGAATCTTTGACGCCCGCGCCCCGCTTCAGGGCGGATTCGGCCAGGTCACCGCATTGCCCCGCGATGTTGCCCGCGATGGGTAGCAGGGTTTTCATCAACAGGGAACTATCCGGAAGCGCCCACCACAGGTAGGCGGAACCGAAAATTGTGCTGGCTACGACCGAAGCAGCGGCGCCTTCCCACGTTTTGCCCGGGCTGATATTCGGGGCAAGCTTTCGTTTCCCGAATGTCCGTCCGCCATAGTAGGCGGCGATATCCCCGGCCCAGTTCAACGCCACAGCGAAGAACATCCAATGCGGGCTGATCTGGCGTAACGTTAATGCCGAGCTCCAGGCTCCAAAGATGTAATAGATGCCAAGGATGAACGCCCCCGCGGTGCAGAGTGCGTGCCGCATGTCGGTTGCCCTGAGGGATAGAGCGAGGCCGGCCAGCGCTACGAGCGTAGGCAGCCATCCGGTGTAGCGGCTTAATTCCGCCAGAATCAGCAGCCCTGCCGCATACCCCGCAAGCGATAAGGAATGAAAACCGTGCTCCTGAACCAGGTGCAGGTATTCGCGATAGCAAAGGACTGCGAACAGAACGACGACTGCCCAGAAAAGCGGATAGGGGGCAAAAAAGATAACCCAGGAAACAAGCGGGATGAGAACGAGCGCGGTAAGAACACGCTTCATCGCGCGGGCGCTACGGCTTCAAGCGGTTCCTCGGCGCGCGACTCCCGCCGCTGTTCGCCGAGACCGCCGAACCGCCGGTCCCGCTTCTGGTAGTCCAGGATCGCCCGAAGGAGATCTTCCCGCCGGAAATCGGGCCATAGCGTCTCGGTAACGTGCAGTTCCGCATACGCAATCTGCCATAGAAGAAAGTTGGAAACGCGCATTTCGCCCGAAGTGCGTATCAACAGATCGGGATCCGGCAAGCCGGTGGTATAAAGACGTTCTGCCAGAACAGCCTCGGTGATTGTCGGACAGCCGCGTCCCGCCGCACGGGATTCTTCGATCAAGGCGTTCACCGCGTCGACAATCTCCGCTCGCCCGCCGTAGTTAATCGCCAGGTTCAGGCGAAGACCGGTATTGGTGCTGGTGGCCTCCATTGTGGAGTCCAAGGTGTCCCGGACGATCGCCGGAAGTGCTTCAAGACGGCCAAAAGCATGTAAACGCACATTATTGTTGATCAGAGTGTCGAACTCTTGTCGCAAGTATTGCCGCAGCAGCCGCCACAGAGTTTCCACCTCGGCCCGAGGGCGTTTCCAGTTCTCCATCGAAAACGCATAAAGCGTGAGCGCTTCCAACCCCAGTTGGGCACAGGTTTCCGTGACTGCGCGCACTGCGTGAACGCCGGCCCGGTGTCCGGCGACTCTTGGCAGCAAACGGCGTTGGGCCCAGCGGCCGTTGCCATCCATAATAATTGCGATATGGCGCGGCAACCGGTCCGGATCCAATTGAGTAGCTAGCTGCCACTCATTATCCCCGCGCTCGAGGACACTTAGCAGATCCTTCATTCAAAACCTCCATCTTACCCGTTTGTGGGAGCTACTTTTAACAGCTATCTAATTTTTTACAGCGACTACTTTGCATGATAAAGCGAAAGTGCAAATTGTCAACCGCCGGTACGTCTAGGATCGGATGTATGAGTCAAAAACTGGAGCAAAAGACAGCCATCGTTACGGGCGGGACGCGCGGTATCGGATTGGCCATCCTGCGGCGCCTACTTCAGGAAGGAGCAAATGTTGCATTTTGCGCGAAAACTGAGAGATCCGTGGCTACCACTCTGAACGATTTAAGTTCCGGGGATAAAGCGTGGGGGAAAGTCGCCGATGTAAGGAGTGCTACCGCGGTTGAGGAGTTTGTAAGCGACGCGGAAGGGCGATTTGGAAAGATCGACATCTTGGTAAACAACGCTGGTATTGGGATATTTCGGGCGGCGGCGGACCTCTCCGTCGAGGATTGGGACCAAGTGATTGGCACCAACCTGTCCGGAGTGTTTCATTTTTGCCGGGCCTGTTTGCCACGGTTTCGGAAGGCTGGCGGAGGACAAGTTGTAAACATTTCGAGCCTGGCGGGGCGTAACGCTTTTGCAGGCGGATCGGTTTACAACGCGTCGAAATTCGGGTTGAACGGCTTTACCGAAGCCTTAATGCTCGATTACCGGCAGGAAAACGTAAGAGTGAGTCTAATTGCGCCCGGTAGTGTCGATACGGAATTTAGCTCGCCTTCGGGTAGCGGCGGTTCGGACTGGAAGATCCGGCCGGACGATGTGGCGGAGGCCGTAATGGCGGTATTAAGCATGCCGGAGCGGACCTTGATGTCGTTGGTGGAACTTCGACCGTCAAAACCTAAAAAGAACTAGCCGCACGAGGCGGCGAAAGGACGCGGGCGCTCTCGCAAATCGAACTTGATGGAAAGCCCGAAGAACAAAGGAATGTGGCGTACAAACGTAGCTCTGTTGAATGCGCCTCGCGGCCGGCAGCATGCCGGCGTTGAGGACGACCACACGTTGGCGGTGGTCAGCCGGCCGGAACCGGATGCGGATAAAGCCTCGGAACGGCGTCAGGCAATCGTCCTAGACCCGACGCGAACAGGCGGAGATGCCGAAGGTTTAGAGGTGCGGCTTCGCCGGCTGATCGTCGGACAGGATCAGGCGATCTCGGAAATCGTCAACATCTATCAGATGCACGCAACGGGCATGAATGCGCCGGGGCGCCCGGTCGGCAACTTCCTGTTTCTCGGTCCGACGGGCTCGGGGAAAACGCGAATTGTAGAGGCCACAGCGGAGGCACTGGTTCGCAGTCCTCAGGCGGTGATTAAGATCGACTGCGCCGAATTCCAGCACAGTCATGAGATCGCGAAGCTGATCGGGTCGCCTCCCGGCTATTTGGGCCATCGCGAGACCCACCCGCTTCTTTCGCAGGAAGTGCTCAACCAGTATCACACCGATACCGTCAAGATCAGCTTTGTGCTGTTCGATG
>CAYTVP010000256.1:0-6595 GCA_964441675.1 uncultured Solibacteraceae bacterium
GGATTCTGGTCAATGCACCCGAGCTGTGCGAGGTAAATCAACTGAGCGCGGCTGTCACCGATGACGCGGACCGCCGGCTCATCCCCCTCACGAATCGTTGCCGTACGGATCCAGTCCGGCAGGCCTTCTGCATTCTTTTGAAAGAATCCTTCGGAAGCGAGGCCATCGGGGTATCGGCGCAGCGACAACGGCCGATCGACCAGATAGGGCACCAGCAAGTCGGCGACGGCATCGTAGTAATTGATGACAACGCGCTTGGTGTAGCCTTCGCCCGGATAAAACACCTTGTTGAGATTGCGGATCACCATGCGGCGGCCTTCCGGCGCAATGGTTACCTGGTCGGGGCCAGCGGGAATCAACTCCGCGGGACTCGCGGGCTCGGCAGTCTTGACACGAATACACTCGTTGGCGTCGATATCGGTGCGCAGGGACACGAATACGGGAGCACGAAGGCGGCCCTCATCAGTCCATTCGAGAAACTTTACGGTAGCCACGTATTCCGGTTTCACCCATGTAATCGGCTGTGGCAGCTTTACGGTTTCCTCGAATGGAGAGTGCCTGGTTTTCAGCTTCTCCAGGTACCCGTAAATCTGGCCCATCATCTTACGGTCGAAGCCGGTGCCGACATTTCCCGCATATCGAAGCTTTCCGCCGTCGTAAATACCCAGCAGCAGCGCGCCAAAGTAATCCCGCTCGCCCTTGGTGAAGCCGCAGATAACAAATTCCTGATCGCGAACGGCTTTCACCTTCACCCAATCGCGGCTGCGCGTGGATTCATAAAAGCTGCCGGCGCGTTTCGCTACGATTCCTTCGAGCCCCTGCGCCCTTGCCGCTGCAAGCAACTCGCTGCCATTCACATCGAAAGTTCCGGAGAAACGCACGATTGGTGACGGCCAGAGAATCGACTCGAGAAGCTTTTTCCGCTCACGCAAAGGTAAGCCGCGAAGGTCTCTCCCATCGAGATAGAGCAGATCGAATGCGAAGAAGATGGCGGGTCTCGATCGCGTGTACTGGGTAATCACACCCGCTCCGCTAGCGTGTATACGAGGTTGTATCCGCTCGAAGGCGGGGCGCCCCTTATCATCCAGCACTGCCACTTCTCCGTCTAAAATGGCCGATCGCGCGCCGACGCAATCGGCAAGCACGGCTAGTTCCGGATAGGAACCGGTAATGTCGTTACCTTTGCGGCCCGCGATGCGCACTTTGCCTTCCTCGAGAAATGCCATTGCGCGCACACCGTCCCACTTGATCTCGTATAGCCAATCGCCGCCCGCGGGAACATCGGCCGACAGAGTCGCGAGCATGGGTCCGATTGTCTTCGGCATCGCCGAAGGCTTCCTGGGCACCACGTCAAACGCGATCTCTTCCTGGATACGGCCTGTCTTCACGCTCCAGGCATGCTGCTCGATATCGTAAGGCGCGCGGACGTACGGATCTTTTTTCTTGATTAGCAGCCAGTCCTTGGAGTCCGCCCCCGTTTTGCGGTCCTTCATGCGGACCAGAGCAAAATCACCCCGCAGCTTTTCCCCGTGCAGCCGAAACTTGAAGTCGCCCTTGGCCATCTGCGAGTCCGCGGTGCCCTCGCCCAATTGCTCCCAGTAGCCGGTATCCCAGAGCATGACGCTTCCCGCGCCATAGTTTCCCTTGGGAATATTGCCTTCAAACGAGCCGTACTCAAGTGGATGGTCCTCCACGTGCACTGCCAGTTGCTTGATTGCCGGATCGAGAGACGGACCTTTGGGCACAGCCCAGGATTTTAAGGTTCCCCCAACTTCGAGCCGGAGATCATAATGGAGGCGCGTCGCATCGTGACGCTGAATACAATACGCGTGGCTTTCCGCACCGGTTTCGTCCGAACCCGCAGGCTCCGGCGTCTTGTCGAAGATACGCTTTTCGCGATAGCGTTCGAGCGCCATCAAACATAAACCTCAGGATTTGTTACGCTCCCTATGATAGGAGGACTCTCGCGATGGCGTCCACCATTTGGAAAGGTCACATCACCTTTGGACTTGTCTCGCTCCCTATAAAGCTGGTTGCGGCGGCTCGTGGCCAGACAATCAGTTTCAATCAGCTTCACAAAGCAGATAACTCACGTGTCAAGCAGGTGCTTTTTTGCATCGCCGAGGATAAACCAGTCCCTCGCAGCGAGCTTGTGAAAGGCTTCGAATACGAAAAGGACCATTACGTCGTCATCGATGACGAGGATTTGAAAAAGATCCAGCCGAAGACGGCCAAAGTAATGGAAATCCTGGAATTTGTCAAAGCCGAGGAAATGGACGCGGTGATTCTCGAAAGCTCGTACTATGTGCAGCCGGACGAAGCCGGTGAGAAGCCATACACATTGTTATTCGAGGCAATGAGCCGGTCCGGCTATAGCGCGGTCGCGAAGCTGACCATGCATAACCGCGAGCACACGGTAATCCTGCGTCCGGGCAAGCACGGAATGATTCTGCACACGATGTATTACCAGGACGAAATCCGCGCGATGGATGAATTCCGTACCAATCAGGATTTGGTGACGGATAAGGAATTGAAGATGGCCGAGTCGCTGATCGAGGCATTGGCTGCTCCTTTCGACCATGAGAAGTACAAGGACAAGTATCGGGAAACTCTGCAGGGAATGATCGACGCCAAGGTTGCGGGCAAGGAAGTGGTCGCCCCGCCGGAGGAGGCTGAGCTGGCTCCGGTGATCGACATTATGGAAGCGCTGAAGAGCTCGATCGCCTCGATGAAGAAACCACCCGCTGCCGCAAAGACGGCCGAGTTGACAGAAATCAGCGCGCCGAGGAAACGCACCAAGCGTGCAGCGGGCGCCAAGGGCGGGTAAACGCGCTTTGCCATGAGCCGGCGCATCCGCCAGCTACGATCGGGCGCTGAGGCCAGACGGCTCGCGGATTCCTTTCTCAAAGGTCCAGGCGAAAAGCTGGTTCTGGCAGCGACTCGCGCCGCGGCGGATGAGTTGGTCTGGTCTTTGGGCGGCACGCTCGGTATACATCGGCTGACGCTGCCGCAATTGGCCGCGAATCTTGCGGCGCCGCTGCTTGCGGAGGCAGGCTTGACCCCGCTGAGCGGACTTGCCGCGGAGGCGATGGCAGCGCGGACAGTGCACGATCTGCGCCGGGCGGGGAAACTCCGGTATCTTCAGCCGGTCGCGGATACTCCCGGGTTTGTGCGGGCGGTGCTGCGAAGCATTCGAGAGATCCGTCTTGCGGGCGTTACCGCGGCGCGGCTGGCGAAAATCGACGCTGCCGGGAAAGATCTGGCTGCGCTGCTGCGACAGTTTGTCTCCCTTTGCGATGCGTTTCAGGTAGCGGACGAACGGCGGCTCTTTGATCTGGCCGGGGATCTGGCCGGGCGGGCACGCCGGTCACCGCTACTTGGTTTGCCGGTACTGCTGTTCGATCTCCCTCTTTGGACCGGTGCCGCCGAGGATTTGATCCGGCGCGTTGTGAAGGAAGCCCCGGAAGTGGAAGCCCTCGTCACCGCGGGCGATTCAGAGACTGTTCGGGCCATGGAGCAGATTCTCGGAGTTCCCGCGGAGATGCCGGAGGATGATGTGTCGCGACAGATCGGCTGGGTGCGGACGCGGCTCTTCGCGACCGGAACGGCGGCATCCCCTCCAGCGGACGATGGAACGATCGATCTGTTTGCGGCACCTGGCGAAAGTTTTGAATGCGTGGAGATTGCGCGGCGCATTCTTGCCGCCGCCCAAACCGGGATACCGTTCGACCGGATTGCCATTCTCCTGCGCCATCCCGACCGGTATCAGCCGCTGGTCGACGACGCGCTGCGGCGCGGCGGCATCCCTGCCTTTTTCACACGGGGAACCAAGCGTCCGGATGCGGCTGGCCGCGCCTTCCTGGCGCTGATTGCCTGCGCGGAAGAACGGCTGAGCGCCGCGCGGTTTGCCGAGTATCTATCTCTGGCGCAGGTTCCGGAGCCGGGCCGGCAGGCAGAGGTGGCGGTACCGGCCGACGAGTTATCCCGGGCACTGGTGCCGGGCGAGGACGAGGAACCGGTCCCGGCGGATGCGGCAGCCTCACCGGCCGCTCCCTCGCAATGGGAAAAGCTGCTGGTGGAAGCGGCGGTGATCGGCGGCGCGGACCGGTGGCGGCGCCGGCTTTCGGGCCTGCGCGAAGAATTTCTCGTTCAGCGCGGCAACGTGGACGAGGAACGCCATGCAGAATGGCTCGATGGTCAGATTGCACAGTTGGATGCTCTATCGGCTTTCGCGATGCCGATCATTGACGCGCTCGCCGTCCTGCCAGAGAGTGCGGCCTGGGAAACCTGGCTGCCGCAACTGGAATCGCTGGCGCGGCTGTCGCTGCGTTATCCCGATAATGTCCTGGCCGCGCTTGCCGAGCTGAGGCCAATGGGTCCCGTAGGCCCACTGGATGTTGCCGAAGTTCGAAGCGTTCTGGCGGAGCGCCTGGGTACTCTTCGAGAGGAGCCATCCAAGCGCCGATACGGCGCGGTATTGGTGGCATCGATCGAGGAATCGCGCGGACGATTTTTCGATCTGGTGTTCGTTCCGGGACTTGCGGAGGGGCTATTCCCGAAACGGGCTGCCGAAGATCCGCTGCTGCTCGATGAGGCTCGCCGTGCGCTCGATGTCAGTCTTCCTCGGCGGGAGACACAGACGCAGCGGGAACGCTTGCTGCTTCAGATTGCGAGCGGGGCGGGGGCGGCCATCGTGTATTCGTATCCCTCGATGGATACGGCGCTGGGACGCAACCGTGTTCCGTCCCTTTATGCGCTTGAAGTAGAGCGCGCCAGAACGGGAACGCTGCCCGGATTGCGCTCGTTTGAGCAGCGGGCAAGAGCGGGATGCGACTCCCGGCTGGGGTGGCCTGCGCCGGCAACTCCTGCTAAGTCGATCGACGCAGTGGAGTACGATCTTTCAGCATTAAAGGCGGCGCAGGACAGTGAGCAGCCGCGTGGCGCACTGCGATTTCTGGTGGAAGCGAACCGCCATGCGGCGCGGTCGCTCCGGGCGCGGCACAAGCGGTGGGAAATGCAGAAATGGACCGATGCGGACGGAATGACCGCTTGCAGCGACCAGACTCTACAGGCAATGGCGGCACGGCGATTGACTGCCACACCCTATTCCCCGACAGCGCTTCAGCATTTTGCCGCGTGTCCATACCGGTTCTATTTGGCATCCATTGCGCGGCTGCGCCCGCGAGAGACAGTTGAGGCGATCGAGCGGCTGGATCCGTTGACGCGCGGCGAAATTTTTCACGAAGTGCAGCGCCGGTTACTTACGACGTTGCAGGAGACCGGCAGCCTTCCGGTGACGCGAGCGCATCTTTCGAGCGTGCTGACCATTGCCGACCAGGTGTTGGATGCCACCGCGCAGGAGTATGCGGAACGGCTGGCTCCTGCAATTCCCCCGGTCTGGGCAAGTGATATCGAATCGCTGCGGACAGACCTGCGGTCCTGGCTGCGCGACTCGGCGGATACCGGATGGGTGCCGGAGAGTTTCGAGACGAGGTTTGAAACGCCGCTCAACGGCGGCTTTCAGATTCGAGGCGCGATCGACCTGGTGGAACGCCGTATGGATTCGGGCGAGCGCCGGGTAGTCGATCACAAGACAGGAAGGCCGCCGGAAGAAGGGAACCGCGCGTTCAAATCGACCGGCGGCGGAGAAATCCTGCAGCCGCTGCTGTACGGTTTGGCGGCGGAAAAGGTTCTGGATGCGACGGTAAAGGACGGGATTCTCTATTTCTGCACGCAGCGCGGCGGATTTAAGCAGTTGATCTGTAATCTGGATGCGTCCAGCCGCGCGGAGGGCGACCGGCTGCTGCGCCTGATCGATGAGAGCATAGCTGGCGGAACGCTGGGGGCGTACCCGCGCGCGGGCGCTTGCCAAAGATGTGATTACCGCGCAGTGTGCGGGCCATACGAAGAGCGCCGAACGGCCGGTAAGCACCTGGCCGATGTCGCCGCGCTTGCGGAAGCGCGTTTGCAAGGATGAACCCGAAGGTCATTCCGTTTCGCCGCGAAGCTGACGACTCGGAGGCGCGCGAGCGCATTTGTCATTCCCTGGACGAAAGTTTGATGGTGGAGGCCGCCGCCGGCGCCGGGAAGACAACGGTTCTCATTGCCAGGCTGGCGAATCTGCTCGAATCGGGCCGCACCACCATCGACCGTGTGGTAGCGGTCACGTTCACCAACAAGGCAGCGGGCGAGATGCGGCTGCGGCTGCAGGAGGAACTGGACTCCCGCCTGAAAAGCGCGACCGGTACGAACCGCGAGCACATCGAGCACGCGCTTGCCCATCTCGAAGAAGCCACGATCGGAACCATACACAGCTTCTGCGCCCAAATTCTGCGGGAACGACCCGTAGAGGCGCGGGTCGACCCGCTGTTTCAGGAACTGAGCGCCGGCGAGTCGTCGCGGCTTTACGGACAAGCTTTCCGGCGCTGGTTCGAAGAGCGTCTGGCGGCGGATTCGGCGGTGCTGCGACGCGCGTTGTCGCGGCGGGCGTCTTTTGAAGATGGATCAGCCAGCGGCGGGCTGCGCAAAGCGGGGTGGGAAATGATTGAGTGGCGCGATCACGATGCCCCTTGGATGCCGATTGTTTGGAACCGCG
>CAYTVP010000257.1:0-6594 GCA_964441675.1 uncultured Solibacteraceae bacterium
AGAATTACCTGACCGATGCAGAGAAATTCGGCCTTCAGATCCGCCACGTCTTTCTCACTCACTTTCACGCCGACTTCGTTGCCGGCCATCTGGAGCTGCGCGACCGTTGCGGTGCTGTCATCCATCTCGGCTCCCGCGGCGCGGCGGAATATGCGTTTGTGCCGATGAAAGACGGCGATACGCTCGAATTCCCTGGTTTGCGCCTCGAAATCCTCGAAACGCCGGGACATACGATCGAATCCATCTCAATCCTGGTCTTCGATCTTCAGAAGGATGCCGCGAAACCATACGCGGTTCTCACTGGCGATACTCTGTTCATCGGAGACGTCGGTCGTCCCGACCTGCGGGCTTCGATCGGGTGGTCAGCCAACGACCTGGGCGCGCACCTCTACGATTCATTGCACAATCGGCTCTTGCCGCTTCCTGACGAGACGCTAGTTTATCCAGCGCATGGCGCGGGCTCCCTTTGTGGAAAGCAGCTTTCCTCCGATACGGTCTCTACTCTCGGCGACCAGCGGCGTTTGAACTATGCTCTTCAGCCCATGTCGAAAGAGGAATTCATTCAGTTGGTTACGGCCGATCAGCCAGACGCTCCGGCGTATTTCACGTACGATGCCATTCTTAATACGCGCGAGCGAGCAACGCTCGACCAGAATCTACAACAAGTTCTCCGTCCTATCGATCTTGACGAAGTTCTGCAATTGGGGGATGCGGGCGCCCAAATCCTGGACGTCCGCGATTCCGCCGAGTTTGCGAAGGGTCACCTTGCGGGCAGCATCAACATCGGGCTCGGGGGGCAATATGCCACTTGGGCGGGCACCGTACTCGATCGCGCCAAGCCCATCGTGATCGTCGCCGAGCCAGGTCGCGAACAGGAAGCCGCGCTGCGGCTGGGTCGTATCGGATTCGATCATGTCAAAGGCTATCTGCAGGGTGGGATGGAAGCGCTTGCCGGCAGACCAGACCTGGTATGGCCGACAGAACGCATCAGCGCGCCAATGGTGGCGGAAGAGCTGGCGGGTGCGGATCCACCCTTACTTTTGGATGTCCGCAATCCGCGCGAGTGGGCGACCAAGCATATTGACGGTAGCGTGAATGTGCCGCTCAATCATTTGCAGGAGCGCATCGCCGAGATTCCCCGCGACCGCCGCATTGCCGTCCATTGCGCCGGCGGCTACCGCTCTTCGATCGCCGCCAGCATTCTGCATCAGTATGGAGTCACTCGTTTGATGGAAATGGCCGGCGGCCTCGCCGCCTGGGATGCCGCACAATTGCCGGTAGTTACGGACCACTAATCGGCCTCCGCGAAGTCAATAACGGGTTCCAGTTATTGCCGTATCTCCTGCAACTCCGTAGCATATTTCGACAATGTACCTGGCAGCGCTTTGGGGTTTCCTCCTGTTGATTGCGTCATCTGTCCTATATGGTCAGGAACCCGTAGGAACTTTGGAAGGGCAAGTGACAGATACGAGCGGCGGAGCCGTTGCGGCGGCCAATGTCTCTGCACGTAATCTCGACACGGGCTATACACTTTCACACGTTACTGCGGATACCGGCTTCTATCGTCTGGCGCCGCTGCCGATCGGGCGGTACACGCTAAAAGTGGAAGCGCCGAACTTTTCGTCTTACACACAGGAGCCGATTCGGATTCTGGTGGCTCAAACAGCTCGTGTGGACGTTTCACTCAGTCTGGCCGCAGTGAGTGAATCAGTGACAGTAGCTGGCGATGCCAGTCAGTTGGACACGATAACGAATACGCTTGGGAAAACCGTAAGCGGTCGTGAAGTGCTGGATCTTCCGTTGAACGGCCGAAACTTTACTCAGCTAGGACTGCTGCAGACTGGTGTCGCTCCATTGCCTGCCGGCATGCTGAAGATCGGCGGCACGTTGCGGGAAGGGCAGGCCTACTCTGTTAACGGCCAGCGGCCGGAATCGAACAACTATCTGCTTGACGGATCGGAGAACAACAATCGCATCGACGGTGGATTTGCCTTAAAGATCCCGGTGGACGCAATCGCCGAGTTCCGAATTTTGACGCATACAGCGCCCCCGGAGTATGGAGGATATACAGGATCTACAACCAGCGTCGTCACCAGAGGTGGCGGGAATCAGTTTCACGGCACGATTTATGAGTTCTTTCGCAATGAAAAGCTCGATACGCGCAATTTCTTTTCCGCACAGGTGGAGCCGCTCAAGCAGAACCAGTTCGGAGGCACACTGGGTGGACCCATCCGGCGCGACCGGTTGTTCTTCTTCGGATATTACGAGGGGTTCCGCAATCGGCAGGGATTCACGCAGTCGGCAGCAGTTCCTACCGCCCGGCAAAAGGTCGGTGACTTCTCTGAGTTGCCCTTTCAGCTAGTCAACAATGCACAGGGAGGGATCCCGTATCCCAACAACCAAATCCCATCGTCCCAATTCAATGCGTTAGCCCAACGGATCATTGAATTCTATCCGGACGGTAATTTTGCTCCCTCCGTGTTTTCTTCCACAGTGGTCACAGAGAATGAAAACAACCAGGCCGGCGGACGTCTTGATTTCAACCAGTCTGAGCGAAATCAAATCTTTGCGCGATATTCCTATTCCACGGGACACAACGTAAATCCAATTTCAGTCCGTGGAGCGCCGGTGCCCGGTTTTCCCACCCGCGATGATCTGACAACACAGTCCGTTGTCGCGTCTGCCAATCGGGTGATCTCTCCGTCTCTCACGAACTCTTTGCGAGCTTCCTTTTTTCGGTTCTCATTCTTTTTTGACGAACGCCTGAATCAGACGTCCCCGCGAGATCTGGGCTTCGGGTACGATTCCGCTTCGGCCGCCGGACAAGGACCACCGTTCTTCAACGTGAGCGGTTATTCGCCGATCGGCGGGGCGCAAAGTGGGCCGCGTACATCGGTGCAGAATACCTACGAGGTGGCCGACAGCGTTGCATGGATGCGGGGCGCCCATTCACTAAAGTTTGGGGCCGGTTTCCGCCGCAATCAGATCAACGTTTTTCAAGCGACGGTTCCGAACGGCCTGTTTATTTTTACTCCGGCAGCACCGGTCAATGACGGCTTTGCCAATCTATTGCTTGGGGCCCCGCAGATCTTCTTTCAGGGCCTCGGCGATTTCTATCGCGGTCTCCGAAACTGGTCGACAATGGCGTACGTTCAGGATGAATGGCGTGTGAATCGCCGCCTGACGCTGAATGTCGGAATGCGCTGGGAGGCGATCAATCCAAATAGCGAGATCCGGAATCGATTGAACGGATTCGCGCCGGGAGTTCAATCGACTGTACACCCGGAAGCGCCAAGGGGAATCGTTTATCCCGGCGACAACGGCGTCGGGCCGGGTATCGCTCAAAATTACTACGGTGGCTGGATGCCGCGTGTCGGTTTTGCGTGGGACCCAACCGGCAATGCGGTATGGGCCATTCGCGGCGGCTATGGCATGTTCTACGATCCTTTTTCGAATGGAGCGAATATAGCCGCCACGATAGCTGTCAGTGCGGTTCCGGATGTGCAGTTTGTCCAGAAGGCTGGAAATGTTAACTTCGAGAATCCCTATACCGGAGGCCCGTTACCGCAGCCGAACGCCTTTGCCACTCCAACCACCATGCTGTCTATGGACCCTTCCGCACGCCCGCCGTATGCCCAGGATTGGAATTTTTCGATCCAGCGCGCGTTCGGAAAAGACTATGCAGTCGAAGCGAGATACGTGGGGACCAAAGGCACGCGCTTGCCGCGTACTATCGAAATGAATCCCTCTGTCTACGCACCGGGAGCAACGTCGGGGAATGCCGATAGGCGAAGAATCTATGCCGACTGTACAGTGGGAGGCCCGTGCCGTCTTGCTACGGCCGCGAGTCTTCTTTACGGATTGAACTCCAGTTACCATGCGGCGCAGTTCAGCTTTTCGCGCCGGTTTTCCCAAGGGTCTGGATTCAACCTGTCCTACTGGTTCTCGAAGTCACTGGACTATCTATCGGGCATGAACCTGAATCTGACGTCCGCGCAAGCACTGGCCGGCGAAAATGATCTGGCTCAAAACCCCTTCGATCTCCGGGCCGAGAGGGGACCCTCTTTGTTCGATGCGCGGCACCGTTTTGTAGCAAGCGGCATGTGGGCGATACCATTCGCACGGAATGCAGCCGGAGTAACGAAATTCCTTTTCGACGGATGGCAGCTAAATGCGATTGCCACCGCAAATTCGGCCACTCCGTTCACTGTGTACGACACCGCCAATGTTGCATTGCAAGCGACCAGCCCTCCCATCTCGGGTTACGCGGCTAGCCGCCCGGACCTGGTTGGGGATCCCAATTCTGGCCCCCGCACGGTACAGGCCTGGATGGATCGTTCCGGCTTTCGCCGTCTCCGTGCTCCAGAGGAAGCAGGGCATTTTGGCAACGCCGGTCGCAATGTCGCACGCGGGCCGTCATTTGTAAACATAGACGTCTCGCTCCTGAAGAATTTTCCGCTCCGCGAACGCGCCTACCTGCAGTTTCGCGCGGAAGCCTTCAATGCCGCGAACCACCCGAACTTCGGTCTACCAATTTCCGATTTGGCGTCGCCAAACTTCGGAAGAATTCTTTCCGCCAGCCCGGCGAGACTGATGCAGTTCGCTCTGAAAGTGATCTTCTAACCATGCAAACCAAAATTGAAACCAAACAGCTCTACTTGCCCGGCATCGAGCAGAATCCAAAGGCCGGTGTCTATCGCGAGGTGATCGCGGCCACGAAGGCGAACTACCCCGAGTATCCGAAGATTTGGGATCTATTCGCCTTCGGACAGGAATTCACCACATCTTTGGCGCGGTTCACTCACGGCGTGCTTCGTGCGCCGGCGAGCATCAGCCCGGGACTTCGGGAGTTGATCGCAGCCTACACCTCAAGACTGAATCGCTGCGCATTCTGCACCAAGGCACATGCCGCGGCGGCAAGCGAACTGCTCGGCAGCGTGGACATCGTCGAGCAGGTTCTTGATGATCTCGATGGATCACCGATAACTCCTCAAGAGAAGACTCTGTTGAAGTTTGTCGAGAAGGTGACGCTAGACTCGGCAGCAATCACCGCCAATGACATGGAGCCGCTGCGCGCAGCCGGCTGGGATGATGAAGCGATTTACTTTACGGTCACAACCTGCGCCTTGTTTAACTTCTACAACCGGTGGATTTCGTCCACGGGGGTTCCGCCGATGTCCGACGAAATGCATGCATGGCAGGGAAAACTTTTAGCGAAGGGATATATCCGGGAAGACGGCGCTGCCGGCATCACCGGGAGCGGCTCGTCTGGAACTCGCGATTGACGTGGCTGTAGCCGTTCTCGCAAATTACGGCCGCGCGTTTTCGATAAAACTCCCGGTCTTTCGGCGCCACTGTTGCTAAGCCGTCAACATAGCGATTGAACATACAGAATGCGGCGGCGATCAGCACCGTGTCATGAATTTCCAGATCCGTAGCGCCTTCTTTGCGTGCCTCTGCGATATCATCCGACGACACCGCTTTGCCGCTTTGCCGCACCTGAGCCGCGATTCGAAGTAGTGCTTTGAGCTTTGGAGAAACGGGCGCGGACCGATAGTTGTTCTTCACCTGAAGAACGATGTCCTCATCTCCCAAATCATGAGCCGCTATCGCACCATGAATGGTCTGACAGTACTCACACTCGTTACCCGCGGAAACGGACGTCGCGATCAGCTCGCGCTCACCTGAGGTAAGGGAGCTTGGTTGGCGAAGCAGCACATCCACCAGTTCGTTCAGGGGCTTCGCTGCTTCCGGTCGAAAGGCCATTAGACCGCGGATCCCAGGTAGATCGTCAGGAATCGGAATGTGGGGCATTCTGCGGATGATAGTGACAGTGTCGAACCGTTTTCAATAGCTGGTTCCTACTAGCCGCTTCGCAAAATAGCTTGTCCGTCCACAGCGGACAAGCGAAAAGGAGAGTACCTCCTCCTTCCCAATCCCAGTATATGACGCAAACGGGGGCTTGCAGCAAGACCCGGGTCGTGCTGCATAATTGCCAGCCGAAGCCAAAATTTTCGGAAATGAGAGGTACGAAAATGCGTGTTTTGTTGTCGATGTATGAGTCGCGCGGGGACGCCGAACCTATGGTGGGACTCGCGCCGCATCTGGGGACCGAGGAATCTGGCGCGCCGGTCGTGACCGGTGTGATGTCGACGGGAGTGCGGCGATGACCGACCATGCGGTGGTGATCGCGGGAGGAGGACCTACGGGGCTGATGCTGGCGGGCGAGTTGGCGTTGGCGGGAGTCGACGTCGCTATTGTCGAGCGGCGTCCCGACCAGAATCTCGCCGGCTCGCGCGCGGGCGGTCTGCACTCACGCACCATCGAGGTGCTCGATCAGCGTGGAATCGCCGGCCGGTTCCTCTCGGAGGGACAAATGCATAAGGTCGTGCACTTCCACGTCCCTCTGGACATTAGCGATTTTCCCACCCGGCACAATTATGTGCTCGGACTGTGGCAGAACCACATCGAGCGACTCCTGGCCGGCTGGGTCGGCGAACTGGCGGTGCCGATCTATCGCGAACGTGAAGTGTCGGGCTTCGCGCAGGACGACGCCGGCGTCGATGTCGAGCTGTCCAACGGCCATTCTCTGCG
>CAYTVP010000258.1:0-6580 GCA_964441675.1 uncultured Solibacteraceae bacterium
CAGCCAGCAGCGCGGCTATCCGGCGAAACCTGTCGAGGAATACACACTTGAAGACATCCGGCGCGAGTACCTCACAGAAAAAGGCTGCGCACCCGCCTGCACTGTCAACTGCGTGCACCAAACGTCGCTGATCGACTTCTGGCGCGATCCGCAGACATTGAAGCCGGTGCCTATTCCGGAGCCCGAGCTAGTACAGATTCAGCGCGTCGGCCGCTGACCGGACGTTTCGTCTCCACTCTTTCAAGCAGCGTGGACGCAGCCTCGGTAATTTCCGCTATGGCCTGCTCAAAGGCAGGCTCGTTCGTCTTCGATGGCTTGTGGAATCCACTAATCTTCCGGACGAACTGCCGGGCGGCAGCGCGGACGTCCTCATCGGTCGCGGGCGGCTCCAATGTACGAAGCACCTTGATACTTCTACACACAAGGTTGATTGTACCGTCGCCGCCCTGCCCTGGCCGGCTCTAAGCGGCCTTACTCTTAATCACGTCGACGAGTTCTTTAACCGCGCCGGCGCTATTGTTTAGATCCTTCTGCTCCTCCGCAGTGAGCTTCACTTCGTAAATTTTCTCAATGCCCGACGAGCCCAGCTTCACAGGAACGCCGACGAAGAGATCTTTAATGCCATACTCGCCCTCAAGGTAGGCGGCGCAAGGAACTACTTTCTTCTGATCCTTCAGGATCGATTCCGCCATTTCAACTGCCGCAGCCGACGGTGCGTAATAGGCGCTGGTTTTCATGAGATTCGTGATCTCCCCGCCACCGGAGCGTGTGCGCTTGACGATGGCATCGATCTGGTCCTGCGGCATTAGCTCAGTTAGCGGGATGCCGGAAACACTGGTCAGGCGGACAAGCGGAACCATGGTGTCTCCGTGGCCCCCCAGCACCATTGCCTGGACATTTTGCATGGAGACATCCAGCGCTTCGGCGAGAAACGCGCGGTAGCGCGCGGAATCCAGAATACCCGCCATGCCGATAACGCGCTGCTTCGGAAATTTGGAGGTCTGCATCGCGGTCCAGCACATCGCATCGAGCGGGTTGGTTACCAGAATCAGAATGGAATCCGGCGAATGTTTCGCGGCATTCTCCGCGCAGCTTTTTACTACTTCATGGTTCGCCAGCAGCAGATCGTCGCGGCTCATCCCCGGCTTGCGCGCCAGCCCCGCGGTAATGATCACGATATCGGATCCGGCTGTTGGCCCGTATTCGTTGGTTCCGGTGATCCTGACGTCATACCCCTGCACCGGTCCGGACTGTAGTAAGTCCAGCGCCTTTCCCTGCGGCACGCCTTCGGCAACGTCCACCAGAACAACATCGCCGAGTGCTTTTTCTGCTGCGCGCAAGGCGCAGTTGGCGCCGACATTTCCCGCGCCGACAACCGTGATCTTCTTTCGCAATTCGTGTTTCCCTTCAGTCGTAAAAAGAATTAAGCCAAAATCGTTATTTTATGCGACTTGTCTACCATCCCGCCTATCATTTGAATTTGGGCGACCATGTTTTCCCCTCCACGAAGTTTCATCTGATCCGAAGGTGGCTGGCGGAAGGCAGTTGTTTCCGTGATGAGGATTTCGTCATACCGGTACCGGCAACCGACGACGAACTGCTGACTGTGCATTCCCGCGCCTGGGTGGACGCTCTGATGGGCGGCACGCTGACAACCGAACAGATCATCACGCTGGAGATACCGTATTCGCCGGCGATGGCTCAAGCATTCCGGCTGATGACGGGCGGGTCTGTACTAGCGGCGCGGCTGGCGCTTGATGAAGGGCGGTCGATGAATATAGGCGGCGGCTTTCATCACGCCTTTCCCAATCATGGCGAAGGCTTCTGCGCAATCAATGACGTAGCCGTTGCCATCCGCGTTTTACAGCGCGAAGGAAAGATCAAAAAAGCCATGGTGGTCGATTGCGATGTACACCACGGCAACGGCACGGCGGCGGTATTTCTCGACGATCCCGGCGTCTTTACGATCTCCCTGCACCAGCACAATAACTACCCAACCTGGAAACCGCCATCCAATATCGACATTCACGTCGCGGAGGGACTGGGCGATGACGAGTATGTCCGGCGTCTGGACAGGGTATTGCGCAGCGCCGTCGCGGGGTTTCAGCCGGAGTTAATCGCTTATATCGCGGGAGCAGATCCCTACTATGACGATCAGCTCGGGGGACTGGAGCTGACGTTCGGCGGATTGGCGCGGCGAGACCGGACGGTGTTCGACATCGCCGGAGATATTCCCGTTTTTGCCGCGCTGGCCGGCGGATATGCACGCCACCTGGAAGACACTGTCCGCATCCACGGAACGACGGCACTCGTTGCAGCGGGCTGCACGATCCCAAAGAATTGAGCGCTGGACAGCTTAGACTAACACCGGCGGCGCCGCCGGCATCTTCATCAGCTGATCTTCAAACGTATAGTCGATACGGCCCTTTTTGTGGTTCCGCAGATACCACTTATACGTTTCCCGGAGGCCGGTCAGGAAATCCGTAGGCTTGAACTTCAGCATCCGCTGCGCTTTTGCCACCACCTGGGTAATCGCAGGCAGGTCGTAGTAGAAGCCGAAGTAAAGCTTCGGCCCCATGGGGTTGCCGCCGGCCATCAGGATCTGGCGCCGCGGCATACGAACGATATCCAGCTTTTTCTTCGCCGCCTGTGCCAGCACTTCGAGCAATTCTTCCTGCGTAATGGGGCGCGGATTGGCGATATTGAATGCCTGCCCGGGAGATTGTGCGTCCTCCAGCACGCGCATCATTACATCCACAAGATCCTTCACATATACGAACTGCATCAGCCGGCGTCCATCGCCGGGCAGAATGATGGAGCGGCCGTCGCGAAGCCGGTCCCAGAAGAACTGTTCCCGATAGAACGGATTCCCCTGACCATAGATGAAAGGCGGGCGCAGCGTGACTACCGGAAGCCTGTGCCGGTGGTACATGCGGAACAACATTCGCTCGGTCATCGCCTTGTGCCGCACGTATGGGTCCGGATGGTCGTCGGGCGCGAGGGCATCGGCCTCGTGATGATTTAGTCCGTCGCCATATGCCGCCACACTCGATAGAAAGATGTATCGCTGTAAGCGGTCGTCCAGCGCCCGAAGCGTTCCTTCCACATGAACGACGGAAGTGCCACGCTCCCAGTCGTAGACGTTGTCGTAGACCGCTTCGAACTTCTGGCCGGCTAACGCTTTCTTCACCGCCTCCGGATCATTGCGATCGGCTTGCAAATTGCCGACCTTCTTGCCGAATGAGTGCTTGTTGCGCCGGTGCAACAGCGTCACTTCATGACCGGCTTTTACGAGTTGGGGAACGAGCAGCTTTCCAACAAACGTCGTTCCGCCAATGACGAGAACTTTCATCGCGCAGGCTTAGTCGTAGTATTCGAGGCCAAGGTGGGTAATCAGATCCTCACCCCGCATCCATCGCAGTGTATTTTTCAGCTTCATCAATTGAATGAAAATGTCGTGCTCCGGGTACAGCCCGGGGGCTGTCATCGGTGCCTTAAAGTAAAAGCTAAGCCATTCCTGAATTCCACGCATTCCTGCGCGCTTGGCGAGGTCGAGGAACAACACCAGGTCGAGCACCAGCGGTGCGGCCAGAATGGAATCGCGGCAGAGGAAGTTTACTTTGATCTGCATCGGATAGCCAAGCCAGCCGAAAATATCGATATTGTCCCAGCCCTCTTTGGCGTCGCCGCGCGGCGGATAGTAGTTAATCCGAACCGCATGATAAAGGTCCTTATAAAGCTGCGGGTATAAATCCGGCTGCAGAATGTGCTCGAGAACCGAAAGCTTTGTCTCTTCCTTCGATTTGAAGGACCCGGGGTCCTCCAACACTTCGCCGTCGCGATTACCGAGAATATTCGTCGAAAACCAACCAGACATCCCCAGCATTCGAGCCTTAAAACCGGGCGCGAGCAAGGTCTTCATGAACGTCTGGCCGGTCTTGAAATCCTTTCCGCAGACCGGCAGCTCATGATCCCGGGCTAAATCGAGCAGCGCCGGAATGTCGTGCGTGAGATTCGGGGCACCGTTGGCAAACGGCACGCCGGATTTGAGCGCAGCGTACGCGTAAATCTGGCTCGGCGCGATGTCCGGATCGTTCTTCTGGAGTCCGCACTCAAAGTCCTTCAGCGTCTGATGGACAGCCGCAGGCTTGTGGAACACCTCGGTCGAGCCGCACCAGATCATCGTCAGCCGGTCGCAGCCGTTCTCTTTGCGAAAGGTCTCGATATCGGCGATCAGTGCCTCGGCGCGTTCCTGCTTTGAGCCTTTTTTGACGTGCGGGCCATCAATGCGTTTCACGTACTCACGATCGAAGACCGCCGGCATGGGCTTCAGGTTCTCTAACGGCCGGCGTACTTTTTCAAGTAGAGAGCCCTCCAGAACGCTTGCATGCTGCGCGGCCTCGTAAGCGTTATCGTCGTAGATGTCCCATCCGCCGAAAACGAGGCTATCCAAAGAAGCAAGCGGCACGAAGTCCTTGATGAGTGGCGAACGGCCGTCAGTCCGTTTGCCTAATCGGATCGTCGCGAGCTGGGTCAGCGAACCAACAGGTTGCGCAAGCCCCTGTTTCACCGCCTCGACGCCTGCAATGAATGTGGTGGAAACGGCGCCAATTCCAGGAATCAATACACCTAATTTGCCATCGGCAGAAGCGATCTTAACGCTATCTTTAGTATTTTCTTTAAGATCTGACAAAAACCTTCCTACTTTCGAGTGTTTCGCCGCTCGTTCTGAAAATTTGTAAATTGCTATACTAGCACTTCAATGTCCGCGCGTGCGACGGCAACGATTTCCACGCTCATTGTGGACGATGAACCTTTGGCTGTGGCCGAATTGTCTCATCTTCTTAAAGGTTTTCCGGACCTTGAGATTTCCGGTACAGCGGAAAACGGTTTTCAGGCGGTGGAACTCATTGAGTCCATGGAGCCGGATCTCGTATTTATGGACGTCCAGATGCCGGGGCTGGACGGCATCGGCGTCATCCGCCGCCTCCGCGAAAGTCAGATTCCTCTGCCTTACTTTGTCATGGCAACCGCGTTCGATCAGTACGCCGTAGAGGCATTTCAGCTGGAAGCGATGGACTATCTGCTGAAGCCGGTCGAACGGGAACGGCTGGAACAAACCATTGAACGGGCGCGCCGCTTCATCGAAGAACAGAACCGTGACGATCAGCGCAATCCGGTGGAACAGTTCCAGCGCCACGGTCCTACACGCACAAAGATACTCGTCCGCGTGGGCTCGCGGAACTTGATGATCGACGCCAGCCGGATTGTTTTCGTCACCATTGAAGACGGTCTCATTACCGTAGTCACCGACGAGGCAGAAGGAATGACGAACTACCGGACGATTGAAGAAATGCAGTCCGATCTCGATCCGGAGCTGTTTTGGCGCATTCACCGATCGTTTCTGGTCAACGTAAATCGTATCCGTGAAGTGGTGCCCTGGTTCAAGTCCAGCTTCCAGGTGAAGATGGACGACAAAAAGCAGACTCTGATTCCAGTCAGCCGCGTGCAGACAAAGAAGCTGCGCGCGCTGCTGAAGATGTAGATTCTTCACGCCTTTGCGGTCACCGCATCCTTTGTCCAACATTTGTTTTTAAGGAGTCTACCTGAGTGTTCTAGGAACCTCCGGTACTCCCGGTTCATTCGTGCGCAGAAACCGGATCGTAGAGTGAGTGCACGAAAGGAAACATCCATGCGGAAAACATTTCAGAGGGTTGCAAGTGTCGTCCTGGCATTCACGGCGATGTCGGGCGTCCAAGCTGCTCCTGTAACCTTAACCAGCGACTTTACGGGAGGCGCGTTCGGCACATTCAATGTCAACTACACCTCCGCCGATCCGGCCGTGAAGCTGCGAGCGATCACCTTTTATCTGGCACATCCGTTATACCTGGATCCAACCTGGGACGGCCAGGGAACGTTGCTGCCCCTCCCTTTGGTAACAATCTCGGGCGAAGGAACCACCGGACTGAGTGGCACGGCCAACATTGCCGACGGTCACGAATGGTTTACGCTCTTTTTCGATGACTTCGACTCAGGCGAGAGCCTCCTGTTCGCGCTCGATACCGACGGCCCTTGTGATTCGATCTGGTGCCAGTTAAGCGCATCGACAACAACGGGAGAAGAGTTCGCAGATACCTGGGTGACTGCGGTCTTCGGAGGCACCGGATTTCAGACGACCGAAGCGCATAACTACTTCCAAAAAACAGGCCTGCTGACAGCATCGACTACGCTCTACGCCGATGTTTCACCGATCTCGGATACTCCGGAACCCGGAAGCATGGCGCTGCTCGGAGCGGGGATGCTCGCGCTGGCCTTTGGCGCTCACCGGCGACGCCGCAACGCACAGCAATAATAAGCGGCCCCGGAATCCGATAAGAGTCCCGTCGAAAGAAGTAGTACTTAACACAACAGGAGTTCCACTTCTTTAGCTTTTCGGAATGTCCGGAGTGGATCTACGCGCCGTGTAACGTGAATCCGCCGTCGACAAGGATGTCGCAACCGGTGACGTAAGATGCTTCCTCCGACAGAAGATAGAGGGCGGCATTGCCCATATCCCGCGGTTCTCCCATCCGCCCTAACG
>CAYTVP010000259.1:0-6544 GCA_964441675.1 uncultured Solibacteraceae bacterium
CTGTGACTGCGGACTACTTCGCAGTCATGAATATTCCACTGCTCCAGGGCCGCACCTGTTCAGATCATGATCGCGACGGCGGACCTGTCGCCATTTTGATTAATAGTTCGCTGGCGCAGCGACTATGGCCAGATAGAAATGCCCTGGGAAAGTCACTGGTACTGCGCGATTGGGCACGGGCAACGGTGGTCGGCATAGTAGAGGGAAATCGGCAGAACGACATACGACAGGAACCGCCCTGGCAGATCTATGCGTGCTACAACCAGAACCCTGGCACGCTAGCTTCGGTTGTACTTCGCACCACGGAAGCCGACTACGCGTCCGTCGCAGCGGCGGCCCAGCAGGTGATTTGGAAGATCGATGGCGATCAAGCAGTGTGGAAGATCCGCACTATGCGCGACTTGGTAGGCATGCAAACTCACAATCAGCGCATCGTCACCACAGTTCTATCCGTGTTCGCACTTTTCGCTTGCAGCCTCACACTCGCCGGTGTCTTTGGAATCGTGAGCTACGATGTTGAACGCCGGACACGTGAGCTCGGCATAAGACAGGCGCTGGGTGCAACTCGCGGCGCTGTCCTGGGCCTGCTGCTGAGACGGATCGGTTCTCTGGTTGTGAGTGGGGCTCTACTCGGCTGCGCAGCTTCAATCTGGGCGCAGCGACTTCTCACGTTGTTTCATATTCCGTTCGATCCGCCATCAATTCCCGTGTTGACCATCGGAATTTGCGTATTAGTTATGTCGGCTCTCGTTGCTGCACTCTTGGCTAGCCTTGGGAGTCTGCGCAGGAACCCAGTGGATGCCCTGCGGGTGGAGTAAAAACGCGTTCTGCCATTTGTGTGCCATGCGACAATAGCGCGAGATGGTTGAGTACATAAAGCCGGGTGTCTCGGCCAAGGGCGCCCGGGTTGTTTTGTTTGATTTCGATGGCACTTTGTCGCTGATCCGGGCCGGCTGGGTGGACGTCATGATTCCGATGATGGTGGAAGAATTGGCGGCACTGAAGACAGGCGAAAGCGAAGCGGAACTTAGGGAGATCGTCGAAGAATACGTTGGGCGGCTTACCGGCAAGGAAACGATCTATCAGATGCTCGAATTCGCGTCGCAGGTGGAGAAACGCGGAGGCACGCCGGAAGATCCGAAGGTTTACAAGAAACGCTATCTCGACCGTCTCTGGCTGGTTATCAAAGATCGCGTCGAAGCTCTCCGGGCGAAGAAGGTCGAACCTGATACCTATCTGGTTCCCGGTTCGCGCAGCTTACTGGAGTCATTGAAGAATCGCGGCCTGAAGCTCTTTCTCGCCAGCGGCACCGATCATGAGTCTGTTCGCGAGGAAGCCGAGTTACTCGACATTGCTCGATACTTCGATGGAATTTACGGGGCGCTCGAAGACTACAAAAGTTTCTCGAAAGCGATTCTCATTAAGCGGATCATAGAGTCTGCTGAGTATTCCGGGCCGGAGTTTCTCGGTTTCGGAGATGGCTACGTCGAAATTGAGAACGTCAAGGAAGTGGGCGGCGTTGCCGTCGGCATCGCCAGCCAGGAGCCCGAGTGCCGCGAGATAGATCAATGGAAGCGGACCCGTTTGGTAAACGTGGGCGCCGACTTCATCGTCCCGAACTATCTTTCGCTCGATCGTCTTCTCCCGGCACTATTTCCCAATTGAGCGCGGCTGACGACGTGGCTGGTATGAACGCTGCGCAGATTCTCGACGGACTCGCCAATCTTTCCGCGCTGATCGTGGGCGACATTTGCCTGGATCAATGGTGCACATATGACCCGAAGTGGAGCCAGCCATCGGTCGAAACGGGCATTCCGAGGATCGCGGTGGTGTCTCAGAAATCCACGCCGGGCGCGGGCGGCACTGTCGCCGCAAACCTCGTTTCTCTCGGACTGCGCCGGGTGGATGTACTGGGACCGGTGGGCATGGATGGGAATGGCTTTCAATTACTCGAAGCGTTGAGGCAGACGGGGATTGGAGCCGATCTGATGATACGCTCGGCTGACATCCGCACGTACACGTACACTAAGCTGCTGAATGCCACGACGGGTGTTGAGGATCTGCCGCGCGTTGATTGGATCAACGTCACGCCCACCCCTACTGAAGTAGAACAAGAGCTGATTTCCCGGTTAAAAGAGTTCTGTCCAAAATTCGACATGGTAATCGTCGCCGACCAGGCGGAAACCGATGACGGTGGCGCAATTAGCACAGCGGTACGCGAAACGATCGCCGGTCTTGCCCAAGAGAACCCGGCAAAGGTCTTCTGGGCGGATTCACGCCGCCGCGTCGAGCACTTCCGCTCAGTATCCTTGAAGATCAACGAGTCGGAAGCCGCCGCGGCCTGCGCCCGGATCGGAAGGCCGAATGACCTTCGTGCTCTGAGAGCGCATACCAACTCTCCGCGTCTGATCATCACGCACGGTGGCGAGGGAGCCTCAGTAGTTCTACCGGATGGCATCGAGAGAATCGCTACTAAGCAAGTGGAGCATCCTGTGGATATCTGCGGCGCAGGCGACAGTTTTTCGGCCGGCGCGGCGAGTGCTCTGGCCGCCACGCAGGATTCGCTTGCTGCCGCGCGCTTCGGGAATCTGGTGGCTTCGATTACGATCATGCAGCGCGGCACAGGAGCCGCCACGCCCGAACAGGTGCTCCGGGCGGCGCAATGAACACGCTAGCGATCGACATCGGCGGCACGAAGTTTTCAATGGCCGTTTTCGATGGAGATCGTATAGCAGTCCGTCATAGCGAGGCCACGGATCGGGACGGCGGAAAGGATTGGATGCTGGCACGGATTGAACGGATGGCCCGCGCGTGGAAGGCGGAGTTATCCTTCGGACGCTGCGGGATCGGTTTTGGCGGGCCGGTTTTATTTGACCGCCAGTCCGTAGCGCTTTCGACTCACGTCGGCGGATGGAGCGATTTTCCACTGACAGAGTGGGCATCGCGATCGTTCGGCGTTCCCAGCATTACGGATAACGATGCAAACGCCGGTGCCCTGGGCGAGGAAGCCTTCGGCGCAGGTCAGGGGGTTGCACCGGTGTTCTATATGACCCTTTCCACGGGAATCGGAGGGGGAATTGTGAATCGGGGGAACGTCTGGCGTGGCGCGGATTGTTACGCCGGCGAGCTTGGCCACATTGTCATCCGTCCGGAAGGACCAGAGTGCTTATGCGGCTGGCACGGATGTTTCGAACGGATGTGTAGCGGATTGTGGCTGGAGCGCGATCATGGAAAATCCGCTCGTGAGCTGCTCGAGGACGCCGAATTCGTTAAACATTATGTGGTCGATTTGGCCATGGGGCTCAAGGCGGTTGTGATGCTGCTAAATCCGGCGAGAATTGTAATAGGAGGCGGTATCAGCAAGGCGGGCAGCAGCCTTTTTATTCCGCTGAATGCTGAGCTCCGCCGTCAGGTCACCTCCTGGTCGCGAGCCCGCCTCGATGTAGTGCCCGCCGCCCTGGGCGACGATAGTGTCCTCTATGGCGCGTTGCAGTTAGCGAAAGGAATTGTATGAGTTTTGTTGAAAGTTACAAGAAGGATCTATTCAGCGCCCTGGATACCGTCGACCTCGCAAAAGTAGAGGAGGCGATTCACTGGTTCGAGCAGGCGCGGGAAGATAACGCGTCCATATTCACGTGCGGCAACGGAGGAAGCGCCGCCACCGCCTCGCACTTCGTCTGCGACATGTTGAAGGGCGCAAGCTTCGGCAAACAGAAGCGGTTTCGAATCCAGGCACTGACGGATTCTCTCTCGGTGCTCACCGCTTATTCAAACGATGTTTCCTACGACTCGGTTTTTGTCGAGCAGCTGAAGAATCATGCCCGGCCCGGTGATCTGGTGTTGGCTATTTCCGGCAGCGGCAACTCGCCCAACGTGCTTCGCGCGGTGGAGTATGCGAACTCAGCAGGCTGCAAAACCATCGCTCTGACCGGACGGGACGGGGGCAAGCTAGGATCGATGGCTCAACTCAACATTCAAGTGCGCGAGCAGCACATGGGGCGGATCGAGGACGGCCACCATATCATCTGCCACATGATCTGCTACCGCTTTATGGATCTCGACTGACGGCGAGTTAAAAGGCTACGACGGCTTTGCCTACACCGTCTTCGTAACGCTCCGTCGATTCGAAAGCCTGATTGATCGATTCCACGGGACGTTGATGTGTCACGACGCCGCCCAGCAGTTTCGGATTTTCTTCGAGCAGCCGCACGGCTACATCCGTCTCATGATTCGAGCGGCGAACTGTATAAAAATACAGCTCCTTCACCCGCAACGTGTGAATATCGAGGCGGTAGTCGAGCGTTGATGGGATTCCGGTGACTACAACACGCCCTGCGCTGCGAGCTGCCTGCAGGCAATAATTGATCGTCTCGCCCTGTGTGGCGCAGTCGATTGCCATGTCGACGCCGCGGCCGCTGGTTTCGTCCAATATCAGCTTGGGCACGTCCTCTCCGCGCGGATCTATTACCGCGGAGGCGCCCAAGGAAAGTGCCATTTCACGCCGGTGAGCGACAGGCTCGATACACCAGATGCGTCCTGCGCCCATCATCTTCAGGACGGCAACGGTCAGCAGACCGATCGGACCCGCGCCATATACGAGGGCAGTCTCGCCAATGGAAGGCTGCGCAAACTTCATCGAGTGCAAAATAATGGCAAGCGGCTCAAAGAGCGTCGCTTCCGCAAGATTGAGACCCGCAGGCTTCTTGATCAGATTGCCTGCCGGTAGATTGACGCGATCCCGAAAAAATCCCGGTTCCACTGGGGTTGAAAGAAACCGGATGTTGGAACAGAGGTTATGCCGGCCCGAGAGACAGAACTCGCAGTGGTAGCAGTAGAGAGCCGGCTCACAGAGAACGGGATCGCCGGCGCTCCAGCCGGAAACGCCCTCTCCGATTGCCGCGATTTGGCCGGTCGGCTCGTGGCCCAGCACCATAGGATAAACGCAACGGGCCGGACCAACTCCGCCCTCAGCGAAGTAATGGAGATCGGAGCCACAGATGCCGACGTACTTCACTTGCACCTGTACCTCGCCTGGCGCCGGTGGGCGTATCTCGCCCTCGCGCAGCCGGAACTCGCGCAATCCGGTTAATTCAGCGATGCGGCTCGTCACTTCTTGAACAATTGATCGAAGGCCGCGCGCGCATCAGACGCCGTTCGAGGAATGGGCACATCAGGGGCAACGACGGGAGCTGGAGGCGCGGAATCTCGCGCTACGGTCACGCGCGGCGAAAACAACTCGCATTCGTTGACAGCGTCCTTTACGGCAATTCGTACTGGTATTGGTTTACGGCATTGGAACCGCGTGGACGGTTCGAAGTGCGTGCACTGTTTACAGCAGTGGAGGGCGGCGTGACATTTAGGGCACTCCCCTTTGAAGGTAATTCCCTGCGGCAGCGTAGTTCCACAGCTATAACACCGCGATGCTGTGACGGTCTGGACCAGTCTGGGAAGTCGGGGACCAGTGACATCTATAGGAGGACGCGGGCCCGGAGAATGAGGACGTTCAGAACGGCGATCTTCGCGTTCGGTGTCCATATATCCGTGTTGGCGGTATTTGCGGTCGCCTTCCATGAGGAAGAAATAGCTCCTTCGGTTCTTTGGCGCTCAGTCGCGAATGGATGTGTGGTTCGGCTATCGGCCTATAAGGTTCTTGTAGAAAAATTTCTTGGTTCAGCTTACGGAAAAGAATCCGGGCCGCGAGAATCTGACTTCTACTTTTATTAGGATTCAGCTATCGGCACTTGGCTGCACAATCTTTTTCGCTTGCGCCTTCGGTTTTATTTTCTCGCTTGCCGCCGGGCTCGCGTTGAGCGCGCAACCACTGTTTTCCGCTGCCTACCAATCTTCATACCACGGAACCATTTTCGACGCTAGCGAAAAGTAACGGAATAGTACTCGTTTAGCTCCACTTCATCGGTGCATTGCAGGGCCGGGTCAGCGGATCTTCGAAATGATTCGGAGAAACGCGAACCGCCAAACCCAGACGCCCCGTCTGTTGTGGAACAAAATGTCTAGAGAAAACCGTTCCTGCGCCGGACTCACCTTCAGGTCGCAACTGTAGGACCTCGGTATCTTCCAGATACCCGGACACGCCGATGCGACCGAAGACTGCCTCGACGCGCACATCCTGCGGCGCGAGCCCTGCCAGGTCAATCAACGCGCGCATGTCGACGGATTGGCCGCTAATCAAAGAGTCGTTAACATCCTTGCCAGACTCCAGTATCTTGACACGGTCCCATGCGCCATCCACTTTACGCGCCCATTGCGCCCGGTCGCGCGCGCTCTGGAAATCATCAGCGCTCACACTCTGCCAGGCGTCGTGCGCGGGTTGGTACAACATCTGCATGTATTCCTGGATCATTCGCTGCGCGTTGTAGCGGGGGCTGATCGCACGCAAGCATTGTTTGACGCGCGCCATCCATTCCTTGGGAGGAGATTCCGCAGAGCCCTGGTAATACATGGGCAGAATTTCGTTTTCGAGCAACGAGTAAATTGCTGAAGAGTGTATGTCGTCCTGATCGTCAGTATACGGCTCCCGATCGCC
>CAYTVP010000260.1:0-6541 GCA_964441675.1 uncultured Solibacteraceae bacterium
CACCGGCGATTCGGCGGATGCTTCAGGCGGTTTCCCTTCGGATGGCGGCGATTCTGGTACTGGAGGCTTTACTTCCTGAGCATGCACCGCCGCCCAGAGCCAGATACAAGCCGTAAATTTCATCGGGTCAGGTTCCGGTCCACGTGACTACCGTGGATCTTCTGGTGGCAGATTGTGCAATTGCGATAGCGGGGCGAACGCAGATCGTGAAACGAAGGCGGCACGACGCCGATGACATTCGCCGGGCCGGGCGTCTGCTGGGGCAGATTGGCATGGCACTCCAGACAGACGTAGCGAACTTCAGCACGCGTGAGCATCTTCGGGTTTGCAGAGCCATGAACCTCATGACAGCGCTGGCAGCCATCGACTCTTACCGGCGAGTGCTCATAGGTAAAAGGCCCGCGCAGATTGGCATGGCACTTGAAGCAGCCGGGTTCGTTCGCTGCAAACGTTCGCACTTGCATTGGCAGGAAGCTACCATGCGGATTGTGGCAGTCGACACAACTCATCGCCGCTTGCGGCAGCCGGTGGGCATGAGGACGTTGGAACGCCGCCCAGGTATTTAAATGGCAACCGGAACATTGCTGGTTGACCGTTTTCGCTCTTCGCGCAACTAAGCTCTCGGACTCCGGTTGATGCATCCGATGACAGCTCGTGCAGGCGACGCGGCTTCTGGCATGGCTGTTCTGGATTCGTCCAATATGCGTGGGCTGATTCCGATGACACGCAAGGCACGTCTCGTCAACTTGCACCGCGGGCAATTTTGCGGGATTTCGGATGTCATCGGCGGAGACTGTTTCGACGTGCTGGCTTGCCGGGCCATGGCAGGACTCACAGGCGCGCGTTTCCCAACCCCGCTTCTTGTCCAAATCCACGATACGGTGCGGATCTTTCTGAAAGGTAATATAAATGTCTTCGTGGCAAGCCTGGCAGGTTTCCGAACCCACGTAGGTTTTGGGTCCGGTATCCGCGGCAGGCGCATCAGCCGGCGTCGCGGCAGCGGGTTCAGATTTCGTCTTCGCCGGCTCCTGCCCGCCTTTGGCGGCGAGTGAAGCCGCTGTCAAGAGAATCAATCCTGCGACAATGGCGCCGCTAGTATTGCGCATGCGACTTGTCCACGGAGAATGAGCGGTCCGGTCCGTGGCAGACGATGCAACTCTCTCCAAGCGTCGTTGTGTTCGCTAGAGTATGTGACGATGCCGCCTGCGAAACGTGACATCCGATGCATGCTGAGGAGGTCGGCTTTACAGGGTTGATGAAACCCTGCGGGTCCAAAACATCGTTTATGCCTCCGGAGCCGGACTGAGATCCGTTGATGTGGCAGGCGGCGCAGTTGCGCGTATCGCCCGGATTCCCCTGGGGGTTCATTTGTGGAAATCGTATTCCTGTGAAGTCGTTCGAGCCGCCACTACCACTGATAACCGTATAACTCTTCCCAAGAGCTTTGAGATTTTGCCCCGTGTGTATGCGATGGATCAGCAAGTTGAAGTTGTCGCCTTGCGGAGGCTTGGTCCGTTCGGCGGGATCCTCCGCCTCTTGACGCCCATCGATATCTGTGTTCGCTGGGTTATGGCACAGGATGCACATCTCGACATCATTGCGATTGCTGCCATGAGCCGTCAGCTCAAAGTGACACTGATTGCAGTTGGCGATCTGGACAACCTGGCGTCTGGGTTCCACCGGAGACCCGTCCACCGAGAAGTAACCCACCTTGTTGTCGCCACCATATCGGACCTCCATCTCGCGGGTTGTGCCTGCGAGCAGAGTCTCGGTTCGGCGGCCCTCAATACCTATTGCGAAGCTTCCCTTCGCGTCGGGGGGTATCGCGTGGTTGAAGGCGTACGAGCATACTCCGTCCTGCCCGCATTGAGCTGAGCTCAAGGCGCTCTCGGAAACGTAGCCGGGCGTGCTTACATCCGCGCCGAAGCTGGTATAGCCGTAGTCGCTTGTCGGTCCGGCCATCACAAGCGACAGGTTGTCGAGCTGACTGAGCGGAACCGCCGCTCCATTCTTGTCCTTCACTGAGAAAGTGACTGTCGGCCTCTGGCCGGCTGATCCGTTCTCGACGCTTTGAAATTGAAATACCAAACCACTGAGACTCGTGGAATCCGTAGGAACGGTGTGCGCGCCTTTGATCGATGCGTCAAACTCCAACTCGCCTTGAGGCTGGTGGCAGATCGCGCACTGATTGTCGCTCACCTGCGGGCCGCCAGCGTGTCCTTCACCGGTTTCGAAATTCACGTCATCGTGGCAAGCGCCGCAAGACGACCGTGTCGGCCTGGTGAGATAGGCTGCGGCCTGAGTTGCGCCGGAATCCTGCTGATGGCAGACTTCGCAACGGCGCGGATCGGCGGGGTGAACGACCGTGGACCAATCAAACACGCTGCCCGAAAATCCGATGATCTGGTATGGTCTGCCGGCTTGCACGCTCGGCAGCTCTTCCCCCATGTGGATCTTATGGGCCATCACCTTCATGTCGACAGTGTTGCCGGTGTCCGGGTCGGTGGTCTGCGGCGTGTGGCACAGGACGCACATTTCGACTCCTCGCCGCGACCCGCCGTGTCCGGAAAGCTGATCATGGCACCGGTTACAGCTTTGCGTCCGGATCACATCCCGGACCACAGTCACAGGCGAGCCATCCGGAACAAAGTCGAACGTCTTGCTTGCGTAGTTAGTGCCAAGATTGAACTCATCGAGATCGCGCGATCCGTAGATGCCGATTGTGTGTGTCGCGGTCTGCTCAAAGCCCGAAGGAGCCCTGTTGGAGAACGTGTAACTGTAGCGGCCGTCGGGCTGGGGTTCGAATAAACCGTCCGACTCAGCAGCCGCTTGTTGGACCGTTCCCGAAACTTCCCCCGTCGCGCTACGGGTGATGTAGTCGACGTACTGCTCCTGTCCTTGAGGAATGTAGGCCGCAATGAAGCTAAGACCCACCTCTCCTGGAGTCGATATTCCGTTGCGATCCAGCGGAGCACCCTGCGGGTCGGTGATGGAAAAGACTGTACTGATGGTTCCATCGGTGGTGATTTGAGCTGCGTGGATCGTGATCACCAGCCCCGGACGTACGAACGCAACGAGCGCCGGATCCGCAAAGAAGGCTTTATGATTAGTCGTGAACGGCCGGCCTGGGGCACCCGATAAAGCCAGAGTGAGAATAAAAACCGCCCCAGCCAGAGCCAATCGAGCTTGTGGTTTTGACATAGCTGTCTCCCCGGCTGACGGTACCGTAAACAGGAACTACTTCTTCAGTGTGCGCATGTAGGCAACGACGTCATCTGTAGCCTTGCCCGTCACGGCCTTTACGGGTCTCATCTTGCCCTTGCCCTTCTCAATGATTACTTTGAGTTCGTCGTCACTCACGCTCTGAACTCCCGGATCGCCCAGATGCGCCATTTCGACCTTGAGGCTCTTAGCTATTGCAGCATTGGGAGTTCCGTCCGCACCGTGGCAGGACTTGCACGCTTTGTCATACGCCGCCTTCCCCGCCGTTGCGTCTCCCGCCGCCTCCGCCAAGCCGGCCACGAGCACCAGTACACAGAAACAGCGCCACTTGTTATTCATCTCTATCCTCCCTATCGAGCCTATGATCCCTAGAATGAGCAAGTGGTGTTATTTTTTTTGGGCTTTTGAGATCCGTTCGTCCAGACCCAGCGACTTCAGAATGTCCGGAGACGCCTCCGACGCCGCAATAAGCTGGTGACACACGGAGCAGTCCTGTGTGATCGTCGTCTTATCCGATGACGTGTGCGCCTCGTCATGACATCGGAAACATCCTGGGTAATCCGTATGACCCAAGTTGTTGACATAGGTGCCCCAGGTCACTTTCAAATCCGGAAAGACGTTCCTGTTGTAGATGGCGAGGATTGCGTTGGCGGCCGCCTCCACATCAGCCACTCGTGATGGATACACGCCCGGATGCGACTGCTGGTAATAGCTCTTGATGGCAGCCGGAATCTTCTGGGCGGCGTCGTCTGAACTGGCATACTCGGCCTTCAGGACTTCGACGGCCTTCTTCTTTGCAAAGGGCAACGTGGTGGGAATTTCACCGCGGATCAAGGCGCGGTTGATGGCTTTTTCCGGCAGTTCGAACGTGTGTGTCGGCCGATTGTGGCAGTCTACGCACTGCATTTCGAAGCGTTGGAGCTTTTCGACTTCTTCAAGCTTCGAGTCGTTTGCCAGGTAGACGCGGTTGACGTTTCTCGCGGAATCCTTGTATTCAATCCAGGGAATTGTTTGCCGGGTTAACTCCTTGGGGGCATAGCGGATGGAAATGCCGGGGCCGAAATGTTTGCCGTGAATGCCACCCAGGTTGCCGCCGCCGATCATCATAGTGAGCACGCTCTGTGTCAGAGTATTGGTTTCATCGTCGGCGTAATCAGGAATTACCCGCAGCTTCGCGGCATAAAACTTGTCCGGCCAGTGGCACTTCTCGCATGTCTGCGATGCTGGCACTAAGCGATTGGTCTCCATCGCCGACTTAATTGGCCGGGGAAAGGTGTTGAACACTGTCTCCATCAGCTGGCGAGTCCCGGCCATCTTGCCTGCTACCCAACCTGAGGCTCCAGGGGCGACATGGCACTCCACACACAGGACATGGGCATGCGGCGACCCCTGATGAGCCGTGAACTCCGGCTTCATGACATGGCAGCTTTGGCCGCAGAATTGGGCGGTCTCCATATGTTCGACCGCCCGATAAGTAAGGTGCGACATGATCAAAACATTCAGCATCGTAGCCACACCTAAGAAGATGACGAGACGCCTTAGGGACGTTGGCCGATCAACTGCTTGCGCCAGCCCCTGACGAATGCGCCGCCGGGCGAGCCAAGCTCCAATGGGCATCAGGATCAGCCCGAAAGCGAAGAGAATCGGAAGAATGACAAAAAGAAGAATACCGATGTAAGGGTTGCTTGCGTGGCCGCGTATCTGTGTTGGCAGCGCCAGAAGCCAAGTGAAGCCGGCAACCGTCGCTAAGCCGCCGCCGATCATACCTAACCAGTGACCTGTGATAATCGAAAGTACTGGCCGGTCCGGATCCTGCATAAGTATCCTCCCCGTCTAGAAGTGTCGCCAGCTCTTCCTTGGCGCCAGGTTCGGGCGGGCGGGCGCCCGAACCTGGACAGCACCGCAACGCACGATCCAACCAGCTAAGCTGTCTGCGCCATCCGACATTGGCTCGTTTGACTCGATGGGGCCGCCGGGAGTGAGGAAGAGGACGAACGAGTAACCCTCCGGTAGTGCTTGGCCATGCGCAATCGCAGCTCGGTTCGAGCGCGCACCAGACGCGATTTTGCTGCCTCTACGCTGATCCCTAGTTGGGCGGCGACGTCTATCATGGGTAATCCACGGACACCGCGAAGAAGGATCACAGTCCGCAGTAAGTGTGGCAGCAGATCTATTTCACTTGTCAGGACGCGAGTCATCTGTCGGGACGCTAACTCGTATTCGGGATTGGGCAGGAACGCGAGCATTGCTTTGGGCTCAGAGGGAACGTCGTCGAGATATAAGAAACGGACTCTACGCCGCACCCGTATCAACATCAGAGATTGATTGACGACAATTCGCGCAAGCCAAGTGGAGAATTCGGCCTCGGCGTGATACTGATCCAGGTGTTCATACGCCTTTAGCAACGCGGTTTGAACTTGGTCCTCCGCGTCGGCATGGTTCCGGAGGAAGGAAGCGGCCACATCTACACACTTTTGGCGGTGTCGCCGCACGAGTGCTCCAAAAGCCTCCTGATCGCCTCTACGGGCAAGCTCGACGAGTTGCACATCGGTGAGCATTGGAAACTGAAAGTATGGCTCCTGCATTCACTAAATCTCCTTTCTCCCAGCAGCGTTTTCGAAGCTAGCGCGAGTACCCCCCGCAAGATGAATGCCATCTCCTGTCTGCTCGAGTCGATTCAGCTAAGTCTCTGATAGGAAAGGATGCCTGTCCTTACGTGGGTTGGGCCACAGCGCTCACCCCTCCGGTATTCCGGAGAGGCGTCCGGTACAAACGGCGCGTGGCAAGCGCACTGGCGAGTGGATTGCATCGGAGGAATACCTATAACCAACTGGATCCGAAGCGATGCCCTCAGTCGTGCAGTGACTGGTAAGCGTAGGTGGCGCTAAAGCTGTCCAGCTACAACCCTGGGGAAGTGCTGATTTCGGCATACTGAACTCGGCTCTTTCGCACATTTGGCGCACTCCTGATACATAAACCATTTCTTAATAAAAATGTTTTAAGCTACAGGAGCGATGGCATCTCCCCCATACCGTCCGCAACCAATCCTTCCCGATTCCAATGTTCTGGTCCTCGAACCAGTCGAGCAAGTTGAGAACCAAATCGTCATATTCGCGCGAGCTAGCCAACATGCACCATGCTGGTCGATTTGGATCGGCAATGCGTCGCTGATCTGTTGCCCGATCGTTCAGCAGAAAGTCTGGCAGCTTGGCTTCGAGATCGCCCCACAATTCGGACCATCTGCGGCAGCCTCCGAAGTCCGTCTGGCCTGCCCCCAGGCTAAGGACCAGTCGAGATGTTAGTTTCCGGGCTCAACTGC
>CAYTVP010000261.1:0-653 GCA_964441675.1 uncultured Solibacteraceae bacterium
CATCACTCGCGCGGTAAGGGGGTTGTCGGGGCTGGCGATCCAGTTGGCAAGTGTAAGTCGCCGGCGACTCGAAGCCGTTCCGGGTTGTGGGGCAGGGAACGATGGTTCCGAATCGGGAGGAGATAGAACGGAGATTATGCCCGGAGCCATCTCGGAGCCCTTGCTCTGCGCGCTGCCTCTGTGAAGGAAGTAAGAAGGCGGGGGCACTCCGCCGGTCTCCATGACTCCCTGAGCCAGCGGCAGGGGAGCGGGCTTCGTTTTCTCAAGATCCGCGATTGCGGCTTCCAGAGGCTCCACTTTCTTGCGGTCCTCTGCGGAGAGCGCTTTGGCGACTTCCGCATCCGCTACACCGATCGAGTAATTCACCTGGTCGGCTTGTAGCTTTTGCGCCTCGGTACGTTTCTCTGCCGGAGTCTTCAGCGCAGCCTGTACGTCCGGAGGCAGCTTGCTGTATTTCTCCTGTAGAAGGCGCTCGCGCGTTGGCTTCTGAATTTCTTTGATCTGTTCCCGAACCTTTTCGATCTTCTTGTCGATTTCGGCGACCGTGTTGTCGTAATCCTTAGCCAGGTTCGCGGGAACCAAAGGGCGGTCTTTGCGCAGCGCCGGCGCAAACACCGCCACCATGCGGTAATAATCCTTCTGCGGAATTGGGT
>CAYTVP010000261.1:663-6469 GCA_964441675.1 uncultured Solibacteraceae bacterium
GTATTTGTGGTCGTGGCACCGTGCACATCCGACCGTTAGTCCCAAAAATGCAGTTCCCGTCGTGGCGACAATATCATCCAGTTCGTCTGCGCGAGTCATTTCGTTCTGCATCAGTACCATGTCGCCGATAAATGGTCCATTGCGCAGAAATCCGAGTGCTATCAGAGAGTCGTAATTGGAGTCGGCCAGCTCATCGCCGGCAATCTGCTCCTTAATGAACCGGTCGTATGGCTTGTCCTGGTTGAACGAGCGGATCACATAGTCGCGATATCGCCAGCTATGTTTGCGAATCGCGTCATACTCATAGCCGTCACTATCGGCGTAACGAGCCACATCCAGCCAATGCCGTCCCCATCGCTCGCCGTAACGCTCGGAATCGAGCAGGCGGTCCACAAGCCGTTGATAAGCATTCGGTGAACGGTCTTTGACAAACGCTTCCACCTCCTCCGGACGTGGCGGCAAACCGGTCAAATCGAATGTCAGCCGCCGGATCAGTGTGATCCGTGAAGCCTGCGGAGCCGGTTGTAGCCCCTTCTCCTCCAGCTTGGCCAGGATAAAAGCATCAATGGGATTTCGAATCAGCGCCCTTTGTTTCACAACGGGAACAGACGGATCGACAGGTTTCCGGAACGACCACCATTCGCGGTCTTTGTCGGTGATCACACGTCGGTCCTCCAGCCGCTTCATCACCGCCAGCCGGTTCTGTTTCTTCTGCTCCGCGTCGATCTGCTCAGGACGGTCGGGCCATGGTGCGCCCATTTCGATCCACTGCTTAATAAAGGCGACTTCTTCCTCACTGAGCGGGTCGCCCTGCATCGGCATGTACGGCTTTTCGAGTCGCGCCACCTTGCGAAAAAGCCGGCTTCCAGAAGGATCTCCCGGTGCCACCACAGGGCCATGCAACCCTCCCCGGCGTAGTCCTTCACTCGATTCGAGCGTTAAGCCGGAGAATTTCAACGCATCGTTGTGGCAGCCCTGACAGCGCGATGTGAACAGGGGAGCGATACGCTTCTCAAAGAAGTCGGCGCCCTCGCCGCCCGTTGGCACGGTTTGCGAGGCGCCTGTAGCGGTGAACAGGATGACGACTGCGGTCAACTGGCACAGCGAGGAAATACTGGATGGAACTGCGCAGTTCACTGGTCCTTGCCTATCGAAATCATATGCCTAATTGAATCTCGTTGCCGGCGCCATTGAATACTGGTCAGACGCGCTAGGTCACTCCCATTCAGGAACCGGTGCGTACTGATCGTCATTACATAAGGCCTCGTTAAAAGATGAACTTCAGCACCATCTGAATCTGCCGGGACGGCTTGGCATTTAGCAGCCGTCCTGTTGTACCGGTATTAACGGCGCTCGACGGGTTCAAGAATTGAGCGTGATTGAATGCGTTGAACCATTCAGATCGGAATTCAATTCGCTTAGTCTCTGTCACCAGGAACGACTTAAAGACCGAGAAATCGAAATTGACAGTGCCAGGGCCAGTTAACGGATTTGCTCCGGCGTTGCCGAAAGGAATATAAACGCCGCCGTTGACGAGATCCGGCACCGCGGCTGGAATCGGAAAACAACTTGCATCGAACCAGCGTTCGACGGAATGTCCGTCCGGTGGTGTTTGCCCATTGCAGATGCGATCGGGCCGCCCGGCTCCGCCGCTCACGGTGAAAGGCAGCCCGCTCATCACCAGGCCCACGCCGCCCAATTGCCATCCGGCCACCAGTTGATTGACAAATGCCGACGACGCGGAAAGGTATCGCTTCCCTCGACCGAACGGCAGTTCATAAAGCCAGCTGGCTACCCAGCGATGACGGATATCGACGCCCGCCAGCGCGCGGTCTGCGTCAAGATTCCGGACATTCTGATGCCCCGTATTCCCATAGTTGCTGGCGGGATTTTCGATTGCCTTGGACCAGGTATAGTTCGTCAGAAACGAGAGTCCGCTCGAAAAGCGCTTATTCAGTCCGATCTGCAGTGCGTGATAATTGCCGACACCGCGCTGTTCTACGTGCGTGAATCCGGTGACCCGCGGAACCGATGAGAAGTAAGGTCTGCGCGGCTCTACCGGACCGGTCCCCAGGTATGGTTGATTCGGATTGAACTGGTCCTGTATATGCAACGACAGGTTGCCGATATATCCGGTTTCGAGAAGATAATTGCCCGCCAGCTGCTGCTGAACCTGGAAAGACCATTGCTGCGAATAGCCGGTGCGGTTTTCCGGGTGGCGGCTGTTCAACGATCCGGACGGAGAGTCGATCGGAATGAGAGGATCCGATGCGGGAAGCCCTTGATCCAGAGTTCGATTAATTTGTTGTGGAATTGACGTATTTGTGAAGTTCGTCCCGCCGACAAATGGCGGGTTGAGCGTCATTTGCTGTCCGGCCTGCGATTCCGTCACGAAAAAGATGCCGTACGAGGATCGTATGACCGTTCGTGGTGTCGCCTTATAGGCGAAGCCGAAGCGCGGTGCAAAGTTGTTCTTGTCAGTGGAAGTGAGAGCTCGTGTTACCAGTCCCGTGTAGCTTCCGCCCGCGCCGGGCAGGACCAGTCTTCCGGCAAGAAAGTCGAAGTTGGTCTGCCGGTCGTAAGCTTCCGTCTGTGGAGTGAACAGATCATAACGGATGCCATAGTTCAGTGTGAGCTTCGAAGTTATCTTCCACGTATCCTGGAAGTAAGCGGAGAACTCGGTGCTACGAATCCCGGCCATGCCGGAGTTACTGACTACGTTCCCCGCTGCTGGAATCCCAAGCAGAAAGTCGGCGAAAGAGTTGCCCGTTTCGGCAAGCCGGGCGGGGTCGGCTGTAAAATTCGGACCGAAATTAAAGGTGCCCGCCGGCGCCCCGAGAATCTGTGTAAAGTTCCGCTGAACTTTCTTAAAATCAACACCCGCCTTAAATGTGTGAGAACTCCGGATAAAGGTAACATTGTCGAGTAACTGATAGATGTTCTCTAACTCAATCAGAGGAAAGAAGGATGCATCGCCCAACTGACTGTATCCGCCGATGCCGATCTGCGGAAATCCGGAATTGTTCTCTGAAATATTGACATTCGGGATCCCCAGTTGATCGGCATAGTTTTGCCCGTAGTTCAGCTGTACCGCGTCACTTCCGACGCGGATGTAAGCCGCGCGAAATTCGTTGATTGTCATGGGGCTGAAGTTGTGAATTTCCTGTAATCCGAGGCTGCGCGCCGGATTGGAGACCCGGCCCGTCAGAGATCCCGCACCGCCTGTGCTGAGAGCGCCACCGACGGCGGGTGCCAGTTCCGGAATGTCGCTGAATGTTCCAGGCAGCACCGTATTCGAATTGCCGAAACTCCATCGGGCGGAAAATTGATCCTTTTCCCCAAAGCGGTGGTCAATCTTGATGTCGTAGGAGTCCTGATCGTTTTGCCGTGAAGCTCCGCTGTAAAAGAATGTTTCGCCGTTCGCCAGGCGCTGCCCGGCAACGTCATTCGAGAGGGGGAAGTACGAGAGAACGTTGAGAGACGACGGATTGAATCGCGAACGCGGAATCACGCCGTTTGTGGGAAAAGGCTGCCTCGTGTTGGTGGCGGCGTTGTAGGTGAGCGGATCATAGATGGGGCGTGCCGTGCCGCGAAAATCTCCTTCACGCAATTGCGCGCTCGGAACTGTGGCCACTAATGTCTGACCGAGCCTCTGGCGGAAGCCCTGATAATCGACGAAGAAGAATGTTCGGTTCTTGACGATGGGACCCCCGAAAGCGAAACCGAACTGATTTTGCACAAAGTTTGGCAGGCGACGAGGCGACGTGCGATCAAAGAAATTTCGCGCGTCGAGCGCTGAGTTGCGCATGAACTCGAATACCTGGCCCCGAAATGCATTCGTGCCGGATTTCAAGGTTACATTTACTACACCGCCGCCGCGCCCGATCTCCGGATTGAAGTTGCTGGTTTCGACAACAAATTCCTGGACGGCTTCAAGCGGCGGAAGAATTGCGATCAACCCCTGATTGATTTGGTTGTTATAAACGCCGTCGAGGATGAACGTATTGTTCGATTGTCTCTGGCCGTTCACAGAAAGCCCCTGCTGCGCGCGTGCGTTATCGGGAATGCTGGTGTTGTTGGCGTTTTGCGTCGGGATGGCGTTGGTCACTCCGGCATTCAGGTATGCCAACTGATAGACCGAACGGCCATTCAGTGGTAACTCCGAAACCTCCCGGCGTGTGATCACGTTCCCCACTGTGGAGGATTCGCTTTGCAGTAGTTGCGGCGCCGCGGAAACCTCCACAGTCTGGGTAACTTCTCCGACACTCAAGGTGACATCCACCGCTAGACGCTCATTGACGTGCAATAAAATCCCAGTGCGATTCACGGTCCCGAACCCGGTCTTAGAAACGTTTACGGAATATTCCCCGGGGATCAGGTTAGGCGCAACGTACTCGCCGGTCTCATTTGCCTGCGTGTGGAGCTCGACGCCTGTATTGACGTTTCGGACCACGATCGCCGCATCAGGAACAATGGCGCCGCTCGCGTCCTTTATAGTTCCCGACAGTGTGCCGCGTTCTACTTGTGCACTTAATATCGCAGCGCAACAGAAACTGGCGAGCCGCCAATAGCGGGTTATACCGGAAAGCGTCATGAGACCCCTCCTGAGTTAATGCCGGGTCATCATACCACTGGACCATTAGCCTGTCAAATTATTGGGCCATTGTAAAACCTGCTATTCTATGTCTCATTGCGCCGATCAAATGACTTTTTGACGCCGGTGACGCGCACTACCCTCACTGGCGACATTTGTCGGAAACTTGTCAGTCACCTTGTTCGAGGGGATTGGATGGAAGGGGACCGCTTGCCGCCGGAGCGAGAGCTTTGCCAAATGTTGGGAGTGGGGCGGGCGTCTCTGCGGGAAGCGCTAAAGGCACTCGAGATCATGGGCATGATCGAAACGAGGCTTGGTGACGGCACCTTCGTGTGCGGACGTAGCGAGTTCTTCTCGCGGCCATTGCTGTGGGCAATAGCAGGAAGCGCGCCGGACGAAACGAGTCAGTTGATCGAAGCCCGATCCTGCATCGAGGTCGAGATGGCGGGCTGGGCGGCGGAGCGGGCAACGCCGGACGAGTTGGCGATCATCGCCAGGCATTTGACGGAAATGAAAAGCGCTGAGCATCAGCCCGAGGCGTTTCTGGAAGCCGATCTGAACTTTCACCTTGCGGTCGGGGCGGCCGCTCACAATCGAATTCTGATGAATGCGTTGCACCTGATTCGAAACCTGATGCGGCAATGGATCGGAAGAACTTTGCGGGTGCCGGATATCGCACGCATTGCGCTGACGCAGCACGGGGAGATATACGAGGCACTGGCCGATCGCGATTCCGCGCGAGCAAGAGTCGCCATGCAGCGGCATCTCGATGAAATGGGAAGGCAATTTGCGTCCGTCGGTCCTGAGACTTTGGTAGACCACCGTTCGCCTGCACGGCCATCCTGAAAACAGCCGTGTATTGTAAAGTTGAAAGCTCCTCTATGGGAGGAGGATGTGCTGGCGTTCTTCGAGAAAACTACGTTGTCGCTTGTCGCGGCCGGCGCGTTATGGGCATCTGTTGATGCCGCCTCGCTGATCCGCCTGGCCGAAACACACGCGGCCGCCAAAGAAGATGCGCAGGCCACCGAATCGTTGAGCCAATTTGTCGAGCGCCTGCGGCTGGAGCCAGCGGCAAGATCGCAAATATCACGAGCTTCGGCCGTGGCTGAACAGATCTTCCTGCGGAATCCGCAAGATTTTCATGCTGTGTACAGCTATGCGGAACTGCTGTTCCTGTCGGGAAGATACCAGGACACCCTTGCCACGCTGACG
>CAYTVP010000262.1:0-6446 GCA_964441675.1 uncultured Solibacteraceae bacterium
CAACTGCAACGGTTGCATGCGGAGGAAGAACAAAAGCTAGGGACGTATGGATGGATCGACAAGGAGAAGACTACCGTTCGCATTCCCATTGACCGTGCCATCGATCTGACGGTTGAGCGCGGCTTACCCACGCGAAAGGACCGGGCCAAGCAATGAGAACTGCATTGCTGATTTTCGCCGCGATGGTAGCTAGCGCCCAGCCTGCGGGGCTTCCACCGATGGTACGGGATATCGGCATCGAACAGAAGCTGAACGCGCAACTACCGCTTGAGGCTGCTTTTATCGATGACCGCGGACAAAGTGTTCATCTCGATGATTACTTCGCCGAACGGCCGGTAATCCTGGCCCTCGTCTACTATCAATGCCCGATGCTTTGCAATCAGGTGCTCAACGGCATGCTGCAGGGCTTGAAGAAAGTCTCATTGGACGCCGGCGTTGAATTCGAGGTTCTCGCCGTGAGCATCGATCCTCGGGAGACACCGTCTATGGCGGCTGCGAAGAAACGTACGTTCATCGAAAACTATGGCCGGAAAAATGCGGCAGAAGGATGGCATTTCCTGACCGGACAGGATGCGGCAATTCGCGCAGTTACCGAAGCCGCGGGGTTTCACTATAAGTTCGATCCCCTGACAAATCAGTTCGCACATATGGCTGGGATCATGGTGTTGACTCCGGACGGGCGCTTTTCCCGATACTTATACGGCATTCAATACGCAGAACGGGATCTGCGGCTGGCGCTGGTCGAGGCATCGGATCGCAAGATCGGGTCGCTTGCGGATCGAGTACTGCTGTTTTGTTACCACTACGATCCGGCGCAGGGTAAGTACGGGCTTGTCATCATGAACGTAATCCGTGTGCTCGGCTCGGCGACCGTCTTAGGGCTGCTCACTCTGATCATGGTGATGGTCCGCGCCGAGAGGAAGGGCACCTGATGCAATTTCCTTTGTGGCCACCGGTTGCCGCCAAGAATGCCGACGAGGTGGACGCCCTATATATCTTTCTGATCGCCGTTTCCGTGGTCATGACGCTGTTAATTTTCCTGGGCGTATTTGTCTTTGCAGTGAAGTATCGCCGCCGTAGTGACGACGAAGTGCCTAAGGCTATCGAAGGCAGCGCGGCGTTGGAGGCTTTCTGGTCCATCGTTCCGTTGATGGTGATGATGGTGATGTTCGGCTGGGGAACGAAGCTTTACTTCAAAAACGCCGTGCCACCCGCAAACGCACTGGAGATCTTTGCTGTTGGCAAGCAGTGGATGTGGAAGATCCAGCATCCCGGCGGTCAACGTGAGATCAATGAATTGCACGTACCATTGGGGCGTCCAGTGAAGCTGACGCTCGCCTCGGAAGATGTCATTCACAGTTTTTTTATTCCGGCCTTTCGCGTGAAGCACGATGTGGTGCCGGGCCGTTATAACACGCTGTGGTTCGAGGCGACGAAGACCGGAAAGTACCATCTGTTCTGCGCCGAGTATTGCGGAACACAGCACTCGGGCATGGTGGGCTGGGTCACGGTTATGGAGCCTGCCGAATTCGAGAACTGGCTTTCAGGCGGCGGGGCCAGCGGGTCGATGAGCGCGCAAGGCGAGCGGCTTTTCCGCGAACTAGGGTGCGCATCCTGTCATTTAAACGACCAGCCCGGGCGCTGCCCAACGCTGCGTGGAGTCTATGGCAAGGATGTCCGGCTTGCCGACGGGCGCACCGTGATGGCTGACGATGCATATATTCGTGAGTCTATTTTGAATCCGAATGCCAAGATCGTTTCCGGTTATCAAAAGGACGTCATGCCAGCATTCCAGGGAGTGGCAAATGAAGACGAGCTGCTCCAGTTGCTGGTTTATATCAAGAGCCTCGCAACGCCGAACTTACCCGCAGGCCCGGCGCCGAAGGCAGGGAGCGTCAAACCATGAGTGTCGTTATAAGCGATCCGTTGGCTGAGCGTCAGACGACAAACTATCTGAACGCCAGCTATGGCTGGAAGTCGTGGCTGTTCACCACCGACCACAAGCGCATCGCTCTCCTGTACCTGTTCTCTATCACGGCCTTCTTTTTTATAGGTGGCTTCTTTGCCGTCATGATGCGGTCGGAATTGCTCACTCCCGAAGGAGACCTGGTAAGCTCCGACACTTATAACAAGCTATTTACCTTGCATGGCACCATCATGGTGTTCTTCTTTCTGATCCCGTCGATTCCGGCCGTACTGGGAAACTTCCTGGTTCCCATGATGATTGGTGCAAAAGACCTCGCGTTTCCGCGCATCAATCTTTTGAGCTGGTACATCTTTATCGTAGGCGGCATTTTCACTCTCGCCGCTCTTCTCGCTGGCGGAGTGGATACCGGGTGGACATTTTACGCACCGTACTCGACAACTTACTCGAACACAAACGTCATGCTCACGGCGATTGGAGTATTTGTCTCTGGCTTTTCTTCTATTCTGACTGGCCTGAACTTCATTATTACTATTCACAAAATGCGCGCGCCGGGAATGACCTGGTCCCGGTTGCCGCTATTTGTCTGGTCTCACTACGCTACAAGTCTCATCCAGGTACTAGGCACTCCGGTCGTCGCAATCACGCTCGTGCTGGTAGCGCTCGAGCGCCTCTTTCATACCGGTATCTTCGATCCGAACATCGGCGGAGACCCGATCCTGTTTCAGCATCTGTTTTGGTTCTACTCTCATCCTGCCGTGTACATCATGATCGTTCCGGGCATGGGTGTTATCAGTGAAGTAGTGGCCTGTTTCTCGCGCAAGCGTGTTTTTGGATATGGCATGGTAGCCATGGCCAGCATGGCGATCGCCCTTGTCGGGTTCCTTGTCTGGGGGCATCATATGTTCGTAACTGGCCAATCCATGTATGCGAGTATGATCTTCTCCCTGTTGAGCTTCTTTGTGGCGGTGCCCTCGGCGATCAAGGTATTCAACTGGACCGCAACAATGTACAAAGGTTCGATTACTTATGACACGCCGATGCTATATGCGTTCGGCTTTATCGGTCTTTTTACAATTGGCGGTTTGACCGGATTGTTTCTCGCCACGATGGCCGTCAACGTTCACGTGACGGATACCTACTTCATCGTGGCGCACTTCCACTACGTCATGGTCGGGGGGATGGTGATGGCCTACATGGGCGGGATTCACTTCTGGTGGCCAAAGTTGAGCGGCCGCATGTATCCGGAGGGGTGGGCGAAATTTGCGGCATTGGTAGTATTTGTCGGCTTCAATCTCACATTCTTTCCGCAGTTTATATTGGGCTACGTTGGGATGCCGCGCCGTTATCACGTGTACTCACCCGAGTTTCAGGTTCTCAATGTGATGTCTACGGCAGGAGCCTCTATCCTGGGCATCGGCTACATCATTCCGATGATTTATCTAACATGGTCCTGGTTCCGTGGGCCGCGCGCGCCGCAGAATCCGTGGGGCGCAAAGGGCCTGGAGTGGGAAGCGTCGCCGTCGCCTCCACCCACGTTTAACTTTGACGAGCCTCCCGTCGTCACGCAAGAAGCGTACGCGTATGCGAAGGAGGCAAATGTCGCCAAGTAACGATACCTATGCGGTCGAGCATCCACCCACGCTGAAGCATCATTTCGAGACGCCGGAGCAGCAGTATGAATCGTCGACGCTGGGCATGTGGGCGTTCCTGTTGACCGAAGTAATGTTCTTTGGCGGTTTGTTTACTGCATACACGGTCTATCGAAATATCTACTGGGAAGCTTATGCCAGCACCACCCGATATATGAATATCCAGCTTGGTGCAATCAATACGGCGGTGTTGATCGCAAGCAGCTTGACAATGGCGCTGGCTGTCCGCGCGGCTCAACTCGGACAGCGAAAAGCAATCATGATCTTCCTGACTGCCACCATTGTTCTCGGATCGCTTTTCCTCGGCGTGAAAGGCGTTGAGTACCACGAGAAATGGGTGGAGCACCACGTCCCAGGGCCATCTTTTCACTACGAAGAACCTGCCTATGCCCAGCAGGCACAAATTCTCTACTTTCTATACTTCGCGATGACGGGAATGCACGCCATTCACATGATCATCGGTGTTGGACTCTTGGCGACGCTGCTATGGATGGCACATCGGGGCCGCTTCAGCCAGTCGTGGTATACGCCGGTCGATATGGTTGGCCTGTACTGGCACTTTGTCGATATCGTTTGGATTTTCCTGTTTCCTCTGCTTTATTTGATCGGACACCACACATGAGCCATCACATAGTTCCAGTGCGAGCCTACGTGCTTGTGTTTTTGGCATTGATGGCACTGACGGTTACGACAGTCGCGATCTCATATTTGGACCTCGGCGAATGGAACTTTCTCGTCGCGATGGCGATCGCCATCTTCAAAGCATCTCTTGTCGTCTGGTACTTCATGCATCTCAACCAGGCGAGCGCCCTTACAAAGCTATTCGCCGGCGCCGGACTATTCTGGATGATGATTCTTATGGCAATAACGCTTTCTGACTATCTCTCACGCAACTGGCTATAAGTTCAACTTATAACCTGTCCATACCCTTCCGAACCTTATTCAGAAATGCGGTGACGATTGCTTTCTGATCGCCCTGGCCAAGAGCTTCGATAGGAAGAAACCCCCTATATCCTACCCTTTCGATAATCGCCCGGATCTTAGGAATGTCGATATCCGTGGGCTTACCGTCAAAGTAAACTTTCTCTTTGATCTGCCATGAGCATGCATACGGGAGTAATTTCTCGATCTCCCGATACGGATCTCCTTGACGGAGACTGCCGACGTCGAGAACGACGCTGAACCAATCGGAGTTAACCGCATTGACAACACGGATTGTCTCCTCTGAGGTTTTCAGGAAATCGTGATGATGTTGCAAGGCGACAATAACGCCATGCTCCTTGCCGAACGCTGCACATTCCTGAAAGGCGGGGACCATCCAGTCCAGGACTTTCTCAAATGTGGAGTCCGCCGGGACGGACGGTCCCGAGAACACCCGAATAAAAGCAGCCCCCATTTTTTCGCCTGCGATGATCCAATCCTTAACAAGCTGAATCTGCTTCTGGCGGCTTGCCGGATCCGATAGCGTGAAATCGTTCCGAACGCCCGTTCCGGAAAGGGAAACGCCGTTTAAATACGCTTTCCGCTTCAATCTATGAATGTCTTCATCAGACGGCACATTCGGATAGCCCGTGAAGTAGTACGCTGTCGGGTCGAGTCCGTCGATGCCATGTTCAGCGCAGTACTCTACCACGTCTTCAAGAGTCATCTCGCGTGCCATCAGTGGCCGATTGAACGAATAAGCGTTCAGCGCAATCCGAATATTCGAGCCAGCCTGCCGATCTATCGTTCCAGCGGCAATCGCACCAGCCGGCATCGCAAATGCCGAAGCGGCGACGGACGTAGTTTGGCTGAGAAAATTTCGACGCGAAGTCCGGGAACTCATGTCGGCAGTATATACACTCCTGCGGGTGCTTGACGTCCTTAGTGACAACCCGCCGCGTATATTTACCCGCGCCCGCAACGCTATACAATTGAGCGGTCATGATCCAATGGTTGGCATGCGCAATCGTTCCCGCCATGCTGGCGGCTGAAACACTTCCTTCGGTCCCGCCGGAGCAAGTGGGTTTATCGCAGGAGCGGCTCTCCAGGATTCGGCCGGCGATGGAACGGGCAATCGCCCAGGGCGAGATGGCGGGAGGCATTGGGCTGATCGCGCGCCACGGCAAGATCGCTTACTTCGATACGTGGGGGATGGCCGATCGAGAGAGCAGCAAGCCCATGCCCAAGGACGCGATCTTCCGCATGTTCTCGATGACGAAGGCGGTAACCGGTGTCGCCGTCATGACGCTGTACGAAGACGGCCGGTTCTCGCTTCACGATCCGGTGTCGAAGTTCCTGCCCGAGTTCAAGGACATGAAAGTTGCGATGGAAAAGAAGGACGCGGCCGGCAAGCGAGTCTATTACACAGTGCCTGCCGAACGAGAGATCAAGATTCTCGACCTGCTGCGGCACACTTCCGGACTCAACCACACCGGCGCACTCGATGAAGCAGGCGAGCCAAGCTATCGCAAAGCGGGATTGGGTGGCGCCCCGAATTATCCGCTGTCCGAGATGGTCAAGCGGCTGGCTTCTGTGCCGCTGGTCCACCAGCCGGGCAGCGTCTGGGACTACGGCTATTCGATTGATGTGCTGGCGCGGTTGGTGGAGGTGGTTTCGGGGCAGCCGGTCGATGAATACTTCGCCCGCCGCATTTTCAAACCGCTGGGGATGGTTGATACCGGATACTACGTGCCGGAAGAAAAGTGGAGCCGTCTGGCAGTGCTGTATACGCCAAAAGCAGGCGCACCAGTCGAACGCTCAACCAGCCCCGCACAGGACAGCTATAAGAAAGCTCCGGTGCTTCGCGGAGGTGGCTCAGGCTTGGTTTCAACTGCGCTGGATTACGCGCGGTTCGTCACCGAGCGCCACGCGCTGCACGAGTCGATCCG
>CAYTVP010000263.1:0-1093 GCA_964441675.1 uncultured Solibacteraceae bacterium
CACCAGCACAGACTAAAGGTTGGCGCGCATATCTTCTACCTCGAGGATGCCAAGGCCCTGATCGATGCCGGGCTCGATATGATCCTGCACAGCGTTCGCGACAAGCAGGTGGATGAAGAACTGATTCAGCTGATGAAGAAAAAGAACGCCTGGCAGGGAGCAGCGACGCTGGCTCGCGAAATTTCGATGTTTTACTACGCCGAGCCCAAGGGACTTCTGGACGATCCATTCTTTCAGCGCGGAGTGGGCGGGCCAAATGGCGAAATCATAAGCCGGATGAAATCGGAGGCGTATCAGAAGGGAATCAAGATGGATCCCGATTTCGATCTCTACCCGAGATTCCTGGATCAGGCCAAACGCAATCTGAAAATCCTGAGCGATGCCGGCGTCAACATAGGATTTGGGTCCGACTCCGGACCGCCCGTGCGCTTCCAGGGATACTTCGAACATTGGGAGATGGAACTGATGCGGGAAGCAGGACTGTCCACCCGGCAGATTCTCACCTGCGCCACACGCAACGCCGCGCGCTGCCTGGGGATGGATAAGGATCTCGGCACGCTCGAAAAGGGTAAGTGGGCTGATCTGGTGGTGCTGACGAAGAATCCTTTGGCCGACATCCGGAACACGCGGACAATCGAACAGACAATCATCGCCGGCAATACAGCTTACAAGGCCAACTGATGCGCCTCGCGGCCGCGCTACTGGCGACAGTCGCATTCGCACAGCCTTCCGGCTGGGAAGTGTTGTTTGACGGCACCTCCGCCAGCCATTGGACCGGCGGCATCGGAAAACCATTTCCGTCCAACGGCTGGTCGATAAAGGATGGCTGCCTGTATACCGACGGTACGTTGAATGCACCGTCGCTGTTTTCGCAATCGGCCTACCGGAACTTCGAGTTGGAGTTCGAGTGGAAGATCAGTCCGGGCGGAAATACCGGTGTTAAGTATCTCGGCGTTCCCGGACGGATTCATCCGGACTTCTGGCAAGGCCTCTGGACCTCGTCGGCTATGATCCTCGGCATGGCGGGCCTCGTCGCCGTGATCGGACTTTGGCGGCGGCGGAATCTCTGGCTGCGGCGCGCCGCGGCGTCGGT
>CAYTVP010000263.1:1103-3298 GCA_964441675.1 uncultured Solibacteraceae bacterium
GAGGCATGGGCGGTTTCTGTGTACTGGGAGACTTATCGGTCCGCCCCCAGCTTTCCGGTCGGGCTGGAATACCAGATCATCGACAACGAACCGAATGACGCCGGCGTTGTCATTGGAGCGGGACGTACCGCGGCCTTGTACGATCTGCTTCCGGCGCCGGAAGCCAAGCCGCTCCCTCCCGGCCAATTCAATAGCAGCCGCATTGTGGTGAATGGAGCGACAGTAGAGCACTGGCTGAATGGCAAGCCAGTACTTCGATATCAGCTGGGATCGCCGGAATTGCTGGCCGCGGTGGCAAACAGCAAATTCAAGGGCGTGCCGGGCTATGGACAACCCGCCAGCGGTTACATCGAGCTGCAAAACCACCAAACGCCGGCATGGTTCCGAAACATCAGAATCCGCCAGCTCGAGCCATGAAACCGGAGCCAGTTCGAGAAGCCGGAATCGATGGCATCCTCCACCGGGCGGAGGGCCCGCACGGGCTGGTCGTGACGCACGGCGCAGGCGGGAACCGGGATATGCCGCTGCTGGTGGCGATCGCGGGCGAACTGCAAAATGCCGGAGTCTCCGTCCTCCGGATCAATCTGCCGTTCCGGCAAAAGAAACGCGCCGGCGCGCCGAGCCCTTCCGCGCAAGCTGCCGATCGCGATGGGTTACGCGAGGCGGCGGATTATCTCAGGAAACGAATCTCCGGCCGTTTGGCGATCGGCGGCCAATCGTATGGTGGGCGCATGGCCAGCATGCTCCTAGCGGAGCAGCCCGCGGTCGCAAGCGCTCTCCTACTGCTGTCTTATCCGCTTCATCCTCCAGGCAAGCCGGACAGGCTGCGCACGGAACATCTACCCGGAATTCGCCTACCGGTTTTATTCATTCATGGCACCAGAGATCCCTTCGGCTCGATCCCGGAAATCGAGTCGGCCCGCAAGCTGATCCCCGGCGCGACAACTCTTTCGATCATTGAAGGCGCCGGGCACGATCTGAACCGCGGCCGGTTCGATTTGGCGGGTAAGGTCGGCGCGCCATTCGCAGCAATCCTCGAAAATTAGGCGGCGATATACTTGCCGCATACGTACCCTGCCGTTGGCCGTTTCTCTCCTTGTGCCACTGATCGCGGCTGACCTCCGGCTGGCGCCGGCCGGCTGGACTACCGGTGCGGTTCGCAAAGTGGATGGAGTTGCCTGGCCGCAACAGTGCTCGGTGGTAACGGTGCAATGGGCGGACGACAACGGGAAGGTGGTGCTCGACGACCGGAAACTGGTGGAGCGCTATCTGACCAGCTATACGCCATGGGCTCCAATCGAGTACGCGATAGAGGGCAATTCAGACGCGAATGGTTGGACGGAATTGTCTGGAGATTGGCAGGCTCCCGGCAACGCAAAATTCGCCTTCGTTGAACTGCACGGCCGCTGGGCGCCCAGGGGCCGTATGCTTTGGAGCGATATCAGCCTTCGCGAGAGCGGTGGACCTACGCCTCGCATCGTTCGCCTTGCCGCCGTCCATTTGCAGCCGCGTGCCGGAAAGACGCCGGAAGAAAAGCGGGTACAGCTTGCTTCGCTGATCGCTGAGGCCGGTCGCCGGAAGGCGAATCTCATCGTGGCTCCCGGAAACCTTGACCTATTACGGAACAGAGCTTACGCCCGCAGAGGCCGCGGAGCCAATTCCCGGTCCTTCGACACGTTATTTTGGAGAGCTGGCCAAACAGAATGGCCTGTATATCGCGCTGTCGAGAACCACGTTTATCTCGTCAGCAGTACATACGAGCCGGTTTCAAGTAACTGGATGTTGTCAGCCATATGGGATCACGCCGGCGGCACGCTCTCGCGGGCAGAGGATTGGGGCACACTGGCATTCGCCGAAGTCGACTTGAACGAGACGACGCGCTGGCGCAGCCTTGGCGATTTTCGCTCGAAGTTGTATCACCATCTCCCGATGACAAAGGCGGGGACAATCTGGAAGTCGCCGTCCAGCGTTCAATAGCGAACATTTCGGGCTCGCCGCTCGAATTCAGCGAGATTCGCGGTAAGCTCCGGCTTCAGGCGCTGAACGTCTCGGCCCTCCGCGCTGGCGAGCATCGCGATCGCCTTACGCTCGGTTTGGATCGCGCCTTCGAGATTGCCGGTGCCGGCGTAAATTAAGGCCAGCAGATCCAGCAGGACCGGATCGGTTCCGTTGGTGCGGGCCACAGCCGCCTCTGC
>CAYTVP010000263.1:3308-6400 GCA_964441675.1 uncultured Solibacteraceae bacterium
CCAAAGGCAGGGCAGCCGGAAGATTTCGAAGTGTGGGAAAAGGTGCCTTGACCACGAGACGCAGGTACTGACGCAGATCTGCGATGCGGGCCTCGCGATCGAGCACAATCGGCTTGGAGAGAGCAATGGCGTCTCTTGTCAGACGGATACCTTCGCGCTTCCGCGCCCGGTCAGAACTGACTGCAGCGGCCAAATTCGCAACAATGCGGGCAAGATCCCGCTGCATCTCAACATTGAGAGAGTCGCGCTTCAATTGGGTCTCTGCCGCCCGCCGCAGGCGGTAAAGCAGGTCCGTTGCATCCTTGAGCCGGCCTGCCTCACGAAGTACGGCCGCCAGAGCCATACCATTCGAAAAGGTTCGATGGGCGAATTCGGCGTTGTTGGGTTGCTCGCGCGCCAATTGTTCCGTCAACTGCTGCGCTTCCGACATGCGCCCGATCCCACCATTGAGGTCGCTGGCATCCACTTGAAGGCGGCCCGCGCGCTCCAGAGCACTGATGTAAAGAAGCGAACTAGCGGCGTTTAACGGATTCTGACCCAGGAGAATCCGGCTGCGGCTGACGGCTTCCTCCATCGCCGCCCGCGAAGCGCCAAGTTCCCCGGTATCGTGCCGGGCGCGAGCCAGCTTCAGCGTCGTTTCGATTCGCAGGCGCTGCTGATCGAAACTACGGGACATCTGGTCGATCGATCCCAGGGCTTGGACATACAACGCTGCACCGGCGCGGGCATTCCCATTGTTTGTCTCAAGATCCGCCAGCTTGATTTCAGCGGTTGTCGCCAGGTAATTGTCCTCGGAGGCCCGCGCATGATGAAGCGCAGTCCGGAAGCTGGTTCGCGCTCCGGCAGCATCGCCGAGATTCTGGCGATCCGGATTGCCCTGAATGTCGCCCATCTTCAGGAAAGCCTCTGCCAGGTCCCGATGCAGCCGGTTATCGGCTCCTGCTTCGGCCGAGAGCTGCTTCAGATACTCCAGGCTTTCTGCAACCAGCGCACGCCGCGCGTTGGTCTGCCCGGAATTGATGGCGTCATCGAAGTTGAAAAGAACGAATCGGGCCAGCCCGCTTGCGTACTGAAACCGCCGGCTGGCAACCGCGGCATAATGCATCGAAACCGCCACTGCCGCCACCAGCGTGGTCAGAATCAGCGCCCCCGACACAACGGCTACGCGGTGCCGCTGGATAAACTTTGTTGCGATGTAGATAAAGCTTCCGCGGCGAGCCGATACGGGATTGCGGCCGAGATAGTTCTGAATGTCGGCGGCGAACTGTTCTGTGCTCGAATACCGCAAGTGCGGCTCTTTCCGCAGCGCCTTCAGCACGATGGCCTCGAGATCGCCGGATAGTTTTTTGACATACGCCCCCGGCCGCTTCGGCCGGACGTGGCAAATCGTCCGCTCAATATCGATTGCCGAGACCGACGGAAACTCGTACGGCGCGTGGCGGGTCAGAAGACGGTAGAGCAGAACGCCGAGAGCATAAATGTCGACGGTAGTCTTCACGGGCTCGCCCCGCGCTTGCTCCGGACTGGCATACTCCGCCGTCATCATCCGCCCGAAAGGGCGCGTGAACGCAATGTCCGGCGCCGCTTCAGGCCGCAGCAGTTTCGCAATACCGAAATCCAGCAGCTTGGGAATTCCCTCGCCGGTCACCAGAATGTTCGGCGGCTTCAGGTCGCAGTGAACAACCAGATTTCTGTGGGCACATCCTACGGCGTCCAGCACTTGGAGAAACAGGCGGAGCCGATCCTCAATACTGAGGTCGCGCGACTCGCACCATTGGTCGATCGGGATGCCATCCACAAATTCGGTGACCAGGTATGGGCGACCGGTTTCGGTCGTTCCGGCATCCAGCATTCGCGCAATGTTCGGATGATCCAGACTTTCGAGGGCGTGGCGCTCCACTTGAAATCGGCGTACCATTTCGCGGGACTCGATATCCCTGCGAAGCAGCTTTACCGCAGTGATCTTCTTTTCGTCGGAATCCTGCCGTATGGCAGCAAAGACCACGCCCGAGCCCCCTTCGCCAACCTCGCGCAACAGACGCCACGGGCCGGCCAGCGTTCCGATCTCCGGCGCAAAGAGCTGGTTTCGCGGAATGAGTGCAGCCGGAGCATCTTCAAACCGCCCCTCCGACACCTCGTGAGCCCGTAACAAACTCTCTACTTCTCTGAAGAGTTCCAGATTGTCGCCGGCCGCGGCAAGGACGTAGGAGCGACGCCGCGACGCAGGCATCTCCAGCGCCGCGTCGAAGATATCGCGAGCCTTCCGCCACAACGCCGCATCCATCTAAGGCGCTCCTTCGATTTCCCGGTGGAGAAATGCGCGTGCGGATTGCCAGTAGCGCTTCGCGGTCGCCGAGGAGATTCCCAGATAATCGGCGGTCTCTTCAAACGAAAGTCCGCTGAAGAAGCGCAACTCCACCAGCTGTGCCTGAACTGGATCCAACTCCTTCAGCTTGTCGATCGCCTCGCTAACCCCCAAAACCTCCACCTGGCGGCTGTTCGTTAATGAGATGTGATCTTCCAGTTCAACGCGACGCCAGCCGCCCCCACGGGCCTGCGACTGGCAATTGCGGGCATGATCCACAAGCACGCGGCGCATCATCCTCCCCGCTATGGCCAGAAAATGAGCACGGCTTTGCCATTGGAACTCGTTCTGATCGCACATCCGGAGCCATGCCTCATGAACCAGCGCCGTCGGTTGTAAAGTGTGCCCCGGACGTTCCCGGCGAAAAAAACCGGCAGCGAGCTTCTTCAATTCGTCGTAAACGAGCGGCAGTAACCTCTCCACCGCATCGTCTGATGGAGACGACGCCATTGCGACACAGTGTATCTCTGCCATGCGCTTTTGCGAAGGGGGTCCCGATTATTTCACAAGATGGTATGTGCGCTGCCGAGCCTTAATCCAAGTCATGCGGCCCTGTTCATCGAGCGCCGCGTCTTCTTCCATACCGACAAACAATTCTTTGCCGTTCCACTCGGGAACGGGCGTGCTGGCAGAGAGCTCGATGGAAAACCAGGTTCCTGGAAGTAAGGGAACGTCTCCACGTCCCGGTACTCCCGCCTGACGGTCCCATAGACCGATCAGTGGACCG